>WUAJ01000004.1 GCA_009827215.1 Phycisphaeraceae bacterium | reverse complement strand
GCGGCTCGAAGAGTTGCGGAGTGAGTTTGATGGGGTTGGGGGGATGGCTTCATGAGCGAGCACCTTTCCATTGGTGAGCTTGAGCGGCTGCGTGCTAGGGAGGAAGCGGCTGGATTGGATGATGGGCGATCGCTTGATGAGATCCGAGCGCATCTGGATTCGTGCGCGGCGTGTCAGGGGACATATGCGGAGCTGGGATCGCTTGATGCGCTGGTGAGTCGAGTGCGTGAGGTTTCTGTGGGAGATGGTGTGGTGTCACCCGGAACACTCAGCATCGATGGGTACACGATTTCGCACGAGATCCATCGGGGTGGTCAGGGGATTGTGTATCACGCGACGCAGAACTCGACGGGGCGGAAGGTCGCGATCAAGGTGCTGCTCAAGGGGGCGCTGGCGAGCGAGGGGCAGCGGCGGCGCTTTGAGCGGGAGATTGATCTGGCGTCGCGGATCAACCATCCCAATGTGGTCTCGATCATTGATCGTGGAGAGACGGCGGACGGGCGTGGGTATTTGGCGATGGAGCTGATTGAAGGGCCGACGCTGGATGGGTATCTCGCGGAGCGGGAGTTGTCGATTGAGGATCGCTTGAGGTTGTTTGTGCAGGTCTGTGATGGGGTGGTGGCGGCGCATCAGCGTGGGGTTTTGCATCGGGATTTGAAGCCTGCGAATATTCTGATTGATCAGGCTGGGCGACCAAGGCTGCTGGACTTTGGGCTCGCGACGGATCATCTGAACGAATCGGCGACGATGATTCGGACGATGGAGGGCGAGTTCATGGGGACGCTCGCGTACGCGTCTCCGGAGCAGCTGCGCGGGGATCCTTCGCAGATCGATGCGCGGACGGATATCTATACACTCGGAGTGCTGTTGAATGAGATGCTGTGCGGGAAGCTGCCTCATGAGATGAGCGGGTCGATCGAGGCTGTGATCCAGCGGGTGCTTGAGCAGACTCCCAAGGCACCCAGCGGGATCAACGGGAAGCTGGATGGGGATCTAGATGTCGTGGTGCTTCATGCGCTGGAGCATGAACCTCAGCGGCGGTATCAGACGGTCGAGGGGTTTGCGAACGATGTGCGCGCGGTGCTGGAGCATCGACCGATCGAGGCACGACGCGCGAGCACGGTGTATCAGATCCGCAAGTTCGCGCGAAGACATCGCGCGGGGGTTGCGGTTGTGGGTGTGCTGGTGCTGGGGATGATCGGGACGATGACCGGGCTTGCTGTTGGAATCGTGCGGACCAACGCGGCGAATCGGTTGGCGGAGCAGCGACGGATCGCGGCGGAGACGGAGCTGGATAAACAATCGCGGATCAGCGTGTTCTTTCGGGATCTGCTGTCTGAGGTAGATCCGGGGCAGAGTGGTCCTGACATGCGGGTGATGGAGCTGCTCGATGTCGCGGCGGGCGAGGTCGATGAGCGGTTCGGGGAGTATCCGGAGCTTGGCGCGTCGATCCAGAGCACGATCGGCGAGACGTACACGCGTCTTGGGAGTTATGAAGCGGCGGAGCGGCAGCTCAATGATGCGATCATCGCGATGGAGTCGCTTGATGAAGCGCCTGTGATGGCGATGGCATCGACGCTGGTGGTGCTGGCGCAGGTACAGACGGCAACGACGCGGCTCGATGACGCGGACACGACGCTCGATCGGGCGCAGGAACTGATCGGGGGTGCGGATGCTCCTGATGAGCTGCTGGGGCAGCTCGAACATCAGCGCGGGGCGCTGCTGTATGAACGCGGGGAGTTCGCGGAGTCGATCGAGGTGTACCAGCGTGCAATGTCTCGGCTTGGTGATCTGGATGAGGAATGGTCCAAGCGGATCGGATCGCAGGTGCTCATCGGGATGGGGGTCTCGCTCAAACGGCTCGAGCGGTTCGAGGAATCGCTCGATGCGTATGAACGCGCGCTGGTGTTGCTCGCGGATGTACGCGACGAGGATCATCCCGACACGCTCGCGTGTCTGAGCAATCGCGCGGAGGTGCTCAACAATCTTGGCCGCGCTGAAGAGGCGGAGTCGCAGCTGCGCGAGCTTGTGGTGCGGCGCAAGCGGGTCTTTGGTCCGACACACGAGCGTGTGGGCATAACACTCAATAATCTTGCGGATCTGCTCAGTGAACGCGAGGCGTATGACGAGGCGGGCGAGCTGTTTGATGAAGCGATCGGGATCTTCCGGATCAATCCGGGCGATCCGAGCTTGCGGCTGGCGATCACGATCCATAACGCGGGGGTGATGCATCTCGAGCGGTCGCATCTGGAGCGGGCGCATGAGATGCTGGGAGAAGCGGCGACGATGACCGGCGCGATTCTCCCTGAGGGGCACTGGATTCATGCGCAGTTTCGCGTGAAGCTCGCGGAGTGCATGATGCTCAGCGGGGAGGTCGAGGGCGCACGATCAATGCTTGTTGACGCTCGTCCGAACCTGGTCGCGGCGATGGGTGAGGAACATCGGCGAGTGGCGCATGTTGATTCGCTGCTGGATCGCTTGGGAGATTAGTCTGGGTGCAATTAAAAGCGACCTGCCAATGGCAGGCCGCTCTCATAATTGGTGACCTGGCGAATCAGGTCACGAGAATAATCTCGGGAATGTTGCTTGGCTCAGCAACTAGGAGTTGGTCAGTTGAGATTGCAACCGAGGTTGTACAATCGCATGAACTCGCTGACATCGAAGAAGTCGAACTGTCCCCAGTTCGGTTTGAGGTCCGCTGTTGGGTCTTGTGCGTTAAACCGTTCGATGAACTCGCTGAGATCGAAGAAGTCGATCTGTCCGAATGGCTGCGCGAGGTCTGCGTACGAGCACCATCCCACTCGGACAACATTTCCTGCGGTGGTGGCGGATCCTGCGATGATTTCGGCACCGGTCATGTTAACGACGTAAGGAGTATCGTTTGGATCGAGCCAGGTGACGGTGATGGTGATGGTGTCGGTCGGGCTGATGTCGCCGAGTCCGATGTGGGCTTCGGCGGGTTCGTGCCCCATGAAGCTGACACCTGCGGAGATGGTATGGAGCATGCTCAGGTCGTCGCCTACAGCTTTGTCTACGTCTACGGTGATCTTGGATCCCAGCGCGAACGGGTTTGCTTCATCACCACGTGGTTTGACTGTGAGGCTGTGTCCGATTTGTCCGATGCCGGTAGGTTGGTTTTCGTAGAGGAGGATTGCTGAAGGATCGGCAGCGAAATTTTCAACAGTCTCCATGACATCGAGGTCGCCGTCACGGTCATAATCGAACTTGATGAGTGCACTCGAGTTTTGATCGCTTGGGAACCCGACACTATAGAAGGGGTCATTGGGATCAAATGGATTCGCTGGGGCGAAGAACTCTTCTGTAAACAAACGTCCTTCATCAGTTGGCAGTTGTGGGTTCGACGAATCACTCGTATTCATGAATACATGAGAGTCTGAGTTGAAATAGTTCTGGTTTGTGATCAGGAGATCCGACCAGCCATCATTATCGAGATCTGCAAAGCTTGCTCCCCAGTTCCATGATAGTTGTGAGTAGAGATGTGACGGCCCAGAAACTTGGTGCATAGTTCCAGATACGCTTGGCGGAACTGAAGTGAGGTTGTTCCGGTACAAGTTGTTGTAGTTCGGAACAACTGGTGGGACTGCGTTTGGGTCCTCATTGTCACTTGTGATATTTGTGGTGAAGAGATCGAAATCGCCATCCGCGTCGTAATCAGCGAATGCAACCCCCATGTCAAAGTCATCGTTAGCTATTCCAACAGAAGATGGAACGATGTATTCCAGATCGATCGCGCCTCCGGAGACTGTGTTGTTGATCCACATCCGGTTATCAAATCCGTCGCACGCGGCGAAGATGTCGAGGTCCCCATCTTGATCGAGATCGATCAGTACGGATTGCCAAAGGCTTGCGATAAGATTTCCGTCATCTTGTGGATTGCCATCGCCGTCGATTACTGGGGGCGTGAGTGAGCCTCCTGGGAGTTCGACAAACTCGCGTCCATTTGGGCCTTGAATATTTTCAAGTACGCGTGCGTTTCTCACTTCTTCCCGAGAAATTTGGTGAGCGGTCCAGTATCCGAGGAACAGTTCAGGGTAGCCGTCGCCATTCAGATCGCCAGCAGAGAACCCTCCAGCTTGTCGTTTGAAGTCATCTAGACCGCCATCCTCTAGATCACTGAGAAGATCTAGACCTGACAATCCGGATGCGACGGAGACATCCTCAAACGTGTTGTCGTGGCGCTGTCGAAACAAACGCGGTGTTATGCGATTTGAACTGAAGTCTGTTGAACACCCGTGACAATCCCCAAAGACCGCGAGGTCGAGGAGCCGGTCACCGTCATAATCGAACCACAGTGCAGTGACTGACTTTAGGTCTTCATGATCTGGATCCAAGTTCACCGCAAGAGTGTGGAACGCGATTGGTGTGAAGTCAGTTGTACCTGGGTTACCGTCCTGATCAAAGAGATTGTTCACCAGCAAGTAGTCAGGTCTGTAAGGACCATCTGCTGAGCCTGATGAAGTATCGAGCCCATTGGGCACGAAGATATCGATATCGCCATCATTATCGAAGTCAGCAGCCGCGATTCCACCACTTTGAGATCCACCAGCTGCGCCGGGGAATGAGTACGGCCACGCCGTCTCTTGGACTGTCGTGCTTGACTCGTCGACCAGCTTGAATGGGGATGTGGACTGCTGGGCATAGAGCATGCTCGGGGTTGCCGCTCCGGCTAGCAGGGCCAACTTCATGCACTTGGAATAACTGAATCCATTCATTGTGTTCTCCTCTGTGGTTCTGGTCTTCTGATCGCATACATCGCGTAGAGAGCCGAGATTAAGAAATGGCTCTGGAGAACAACGCACTGAACTTTGCGCTTTGCGCAACGGATTCTGAAAAAACGAGAAGTTCTTGATACCACTCGGCGTCGTGGCGGCGCATTCTGAGCGTGGTAAAAAACCCGATTTAGAGACGGCTAACGAACCATTTGCACTAGTTTTCGTATACATTCAACAGGGAACGGTTGGATCGATCTTTGCCTTGTGTGCCCGCTGGTGGGCGTCGTTTCTTTGCTCAGGTTCGTGGGTACAAACATGATTGATCTCGGAGTTGAACAAGATCGCCATGAGACGCTGACGGGCATTGATTCGGCGTTGATTGATGACATCTATGCGGAGCTCAAGCGGGTCGCGGCTTGGCATCTCTCGGCGATGCATCAGGACATTACGCTTGGTCCGACTGATCTGACGCATGAGGCGATTGGACGCGTGCTACGGCAGAAGAAGCGGGACTGGAATAATGAGACGCACCTGCTGGCGGTTGCTTCTCTGATGGTCCGCAGGGTGTTGCTGAGTCATTTGCGATCAAAGTCCGCTCAGAAACGGGGTGGCAAGTCGTGTGGTCAGGGGGGCGGTCATCGCGTGATGTTTGAGCCTGCAAGCAGGGATGGACTCTCTCCGATTGATCTGCTGTGTTTGTGTGAATCGATCGAGGGGCTTGAAGAACGGCAGGCGACCATCGTCCAGATGAAGATCTTTGGGGGCATGAAAACAGAGATGATTGCTGAGTTTTTGAGTGTATCCGTACGCACGGTTCAACTAGAATGGAATCATGCTCGACTCTGGCTCGCAAGAGAACTCGCAAACGAACACTGATCCAGTCTTCCAGGATCGAGTGAACGAGGCGATTGACCATGCTCTTCGATTGTCGGATGAGGAGCGTGCTGAGTATTTAAAAACATTGTGTCGTGATGAGCCGGATGTTGTTGCGGAAGTGATCTCATTGCTTCAGTTTGAGTCGATTGCCGAACAGATTGATGAGTTACCTTCTCTGAATCCTGATTGGCTCACACCAGGCAATCTGAGTTCTCTATTACAGTTCAGTGTTGAGATTGATGGGTTTCGGATCATTCGTGAGATCGGGCAAGGCGCCAATAGTGTTGTGTATGAAGCGGAACAGTTGGATCCGCATCGCCAAGTTGCAATCAAGGTACTGAGTTTGACGAGTGGAGCGGCTGACGCTGCGGATCGCTTCAAACTCGAAGGGCACATCGGCGCTCGTCTCGAGCATCCGTTAATCGCACGGGTATATCAGACCGGAGTGGCACGAAGCGGGGTTTTGGAACGCCCATACATCGCGATGGAGTATGTGCGAGGAGTGCCGCTGACATCGGTGATTCATGATCCGAAGCTCGGGTTTGAAGTTCGCCGGAGCGTACTGCATTCAATCTTCCATGCAACTCAGTATGCGCATGAACAGGGTGTGATTCATCGTGATATTAAGCCTTCGAATGTCATCGTTGAAATCGATTCCGATTCTTCGAAGTTGATTCGCGTGAAGGTTGTCGACTTCGGGATCGCGAAACTTGTTGACGACACGAGCATACCAGTTTCAATCCGAACTCTTGATGCTCAGTTGCTTGGGACATTGCGGTATATGAGTCCAGAACGGATTTCTGGGCAATGCAATGGCGGGAATGTAGCCAGTGACATCTATTCACTTGGCGTTCTTGCTGAAGAGCTGCTTTCCGGTGGCCGGGCAAACTCAAACGATTCAGAAGTTAAGAAGACTGAGCGCGCTGGGTTGAGCGAGCATGTTCGGCATGTGCTTCAACGGATGATTGCTGACAAGCCAACAGATCGGTATTCAAGTGTACTCGATGCCCAGAAAGCATTGGATGCAGCGTTTGATAACACTCGATTTGTGTCACACATACGGAGCTATCAACGCCGAGTAAAAGCATCAGCGAATCGGTTTTTTTTAAAGCATCGACGACTTGTTGTTTTGATTGCTCTGCTGGCATCGGTAGCTGCATGCGGCACGGGATGGATGACGATCCAGCTGGTCAAGAGTAACCGTCTTGCTTTGGAACAAACAACGGAAGAGTTCAATGCAACCAGAGAGCTCGAAAGTGTGTGGAGACATGTGAATGCTCAGGTTCAACTTGCGAATGCCTATATTGATTCTGGCGAGTTTGATGAGGCAAGGCAAGTATACCAACAGCTCATTGAACGAATTGGTCCCATTGATCAGCTTGACCAAAGAGTGCAGCACGCAATCTTGATTAACCAAGCGTACTTGGCTCAAAAAGCTCGAAATATTGAAGAAGCTCGTCAGTACTATCTTCAGATCCGCAAAGAGATCGACCAACTCCATGCGCATGATCACACGAACATATGGTTCACATGGATCTCAACTGCTCATGGACTGCAGAACTGCAAAGAACCTGAGATCGCTCGCGAGATGTACGAGTATGTGCTCAGTATCCCGGAGTTCCAGGATCTTCCTTGGAGAATTCGGACTCATGGTCTTGCTTGCTATGGGGGATTCTTATGGACTCAAGGCGAGTATGAAAGCGCTCAAGAGTTACTGTATGAATCCTTTCAGGACCCACCTGAACATATGTCACTCAAAGCACGAACGGACTTTGCGCACAGGCATTCTTCATACGGATTGATCCTGGACACGATGAAACAGCATGAGGAAGCGACTTCGTATCATGTCGCCGCTCGTGAGTTGTTAACTGTTTTAAATGGGCCGATGGATGTGATGGTCTACAGGGCGATTCTCAACGAGGCAACCAATGCGTTATACCTGGGAGAGATTGATCGCGGCAGGTCTCTTGCTCAGCAATCAAAAGCGTTCTTTCAAACTTCACCAAAGGCATGGGCCCCGGAGTTGATTGAGAGCGATATTTTGATCTCGGCTTCAGCAATGTTGAACGGGAAAGCAGATGAAGCTCTTTTACAACTGGAGTCAGTCTTTGAGTTTGGCGCAGAGTATTCTGTGCCAACATATCGATGGGATGTGTACGCAACACCCTTGCTTGCTGCGGCTTTGGTTGTGACTGGTGACCAGCCGGAAAGACTGGATGATATTTTTGCAAAATGCGCTGAGATCAAAGAGAGGCTTGGTCCGACACATCCTTGGTTTGAGCTGCTTGAACCATACTTTGTACAGGCTGAGGATGAGTGGGTTGCGCTTTGGGCTGATTAACTAGAGCAGGAATCTTCAAACTCCTAAACAAGAAAGCACCCAGTACCTTGCGGGACTGGGTGCTTTGAAGAGCGGGTGATGAGATTTGAACTCACGACATTCACGTTGGCAACGTGACGCTCTACCACTGAGCTACACCCGCGTTTGATTGTCGCCGGGACTGGTGTGCCGGCAGGGGTAAAAATAGTCTCACAATTCGCGTTCGTCAAACCATTTCCTGATGAACATGGCAAGAGTGCGGAGTTGAGGGGGTTATTGGGTCGTTCGGATCGGGATTATCCATCTGAACCGGCTTTGGCACGCTTGATCGCTTCCACGACTTGTGTCGGTGTGTATGCATTGGAGAGCCAGATCGGATCGGGATTGCCGGGCTCGTAGACGGCGAGGAGCGGGATGCCCGTCTGTCCCAGCTCTTTGAGCTTGTCCCATCCTGGGGCGGAGGTCGAGGTCAGATCCGCGACGAGGGGAACGACCTCAGGACTGAGCAGCAAAGGCTTAACTGGATTGCGAGAGAGCACAGTAGCTTCCAGTGTTTTGCAGTTAAGACACCACTCGGCCGTAAAGTCGAGGACGACGACCTTTCCTGACGCGAGGGACTGGTCGAGGGTCTCTTGAGAGAACGGCTCCCAGAAGTAGTGGTACTGGTGGCTGGTCTGGTTGGACGCGACAGCGATCCCTCCGGCAGAGACAAGCAGCGCGATCGTGGAGAAGACAAATCGACGCATAGAGCTCTTGGTGATCTGGATTGTGCGCACCATCAGCAAGAGTCCTGCGGCGAGTCCGAACAAAGCGATGATCCACCAGTGGATGGTTTTGAACCACCATGGGGTCGACCACGACTGGGAGGAAGAGATCGAGATCGCCGTGGTTCCAAGGAAGTACGCGGCGGCGGCGAGCATGAGCAGTCCCATGACTTGCTTGACGAGTTCGGAGGCGGGACCTGTCTTGGGAATCTTGTCCATCCACTTGGGGTTGAGGGTGAGGATGAGATAGGGGAAGGCCATCCCGAATCCGAGGGAAAAGAAGATGGTGAGGACCTGCCAAGGTTCCATGGTCGCGGCTCCGGCGAGCAGGGCGCCGGCGACGAATCCGAAGCATGGGAGGCCGAGGATCGCGGTCATGACTCCGAACATGAATGAGCCGGAGATGGAGTCGGCTTTGGGGTTGATCATGTAGGTGCTCTGGGGAAGCTTGATCGTGAACAATCCCATGATTCCCAGTCCCATCAGCGCAATTAACAGTCCGATGATGAGGGTGACCCACCAGACGCCGAAGATGATGGAGGGGTCGACGAAGTCCGCGACGAACGCGACGGGGAGACCGATCCCGAACCAGAAGGCGATGACTCCCAGCGCCATCATGATCCCGAGCTTGAGTGCACGAGCTTTGCTTTCTCCGGCGTGGTTGGTCAGGGTCATGACTTTGAGCGGGATGACAGGAAGCACGCAGGGGGTGAGGTTGAGGATGAATCCCCCCACTGCCGCGGCGAGGGCGATGATCGCGAATCCGGCGGGGGTGTCGATCGGTGGGAGCACGAAGAGTCCGAGGAACTGACGCTGGTTTGATGTGCTGGTCTGCGCTGGAGCGGTGGTTGATGCGTCCCATGCATCGGGATCAGAGAATATCGCGGGATCGAAGCTTGCGAAGATGTCGTTCTGTGCTGGGGTTTGGGCGGTATCAGCGATGGTGAGGGTGAAGGTGTCTTGTTCAGCGGTTGGGGGGAGGCAGGTGAAGTCGTCGCACGCTTGGAAGTAGGTCTCGATGGTGAACTCGAGGTCGGCGAGCTGTGCGTCGTCAGCGATACGGATGGGGATGTACGCGGTCGCGTCGGCGTCGTAGGTTTCGAGGTCGATTGGGGGTCCGAGGAAGCGGACCTGGACGGTGTGGGTGTCGGGCCATTGGATGGGTCCAACTTCGATCCCGGCGGCTTCGAGCTCGGCTTGGTTGATGATGGTGATCGTGGTCGCAGTCGCGGGGAAATCGCCCAGTTCTTCAGGGATGATGGGCTGGTTTGGCCAGGTGTGGAAACCCTCGGCGTGGTTGAGGGTGACGGCGATGACCAACGTGGAGCCGGGGGAGGTGGTCGTGACGGAGGGCTCAATGGAGGTGGTCACTTCCGGCTCGTTGCTGGCCATGCTCAGGAAATCGGGCTGAGCGGGAGCATTCGGAGACAGCAGCACGGAGACGCAGCATGCGATGAGGAAGAGGACTCGGGTGGTCATTGGTCGGTGGCTCCGGTGGGTGTTCGTGTGGGCATCATATTGAATGCTCAGGGTGCGAACAGGGTTTGCGGCGGGTTTGTTCCCGCTCGGTGGGTTTGGGTGGGGATTGTGGGATGAAATCCGGACTGTTTCTGGTGAATTCTGGGCATGGCGGCCGATAGAACGCACAATTGGCTCGCTGTCTGGAGACAGCATGGGGCGCGGTGCGCCCAAACGCGGAGTACTTGGTCCATGAGCATGCTAGATCAGAGTGAAATTGATTCACTGATGGCGGCCGTGGACGAGGACGAGATCTCCGAGCCGTTGGAGCAGATCAGTATTTTCTCGCGGACGCGGAAGGACCTGGACAACATAGAGGTCCGGCAGTATGACTTCAAGCGTCCCGAGCGTGTGTCCAAAGACCAGATGATGGCACTGGAGACGCTCCACGAGGCGTTTGCTCGAAACTTCGGCGCTTCGCTCTCTGGATTCCTCCGCACGATCGTTGAGGTCCGCGTCGCGGCGTGTGAGCAGATGACCTACGGCGAGTTCGTTTCGGGACTCCCGAATCCGACGAGCTACAACCTGATTCAGACGGACAAGCTCGAGGGGCAGATGTGTCTGGAGATCTCGCCGCTGATTATCTATCCGATCATTGATCGCTTGCTTGGTGGAACTAATCAGGATTTGTTTATCCCTCAGCGCCCAATGACTCCGATCGAGCAAAGACTGATTTCCAATGTGCTCGGGCGCGGACTCGAGGCGCTCACTGAGGCGTGGGCGAGTGTCCGCGAGCTTGAGTTCAACATCGTCGCGCATGAATCGAATCCGCAGCTTGTGCAGATCGTCCCACCCAATGAGGTGGTGATGGTGATCGGCTTGGAGATGCGAATGTCGTCTCGCGCGGGGACGATGAATCTGTGTATTCCTTACAATGTAATCGAGCCTGTGATGGAGGACCTGAGCAGTCAGAGCTGGTTTGCGGTCACTCGCAGTGATGACAGCAAGGAATCCGAGGAGCGGATCAATCAGAATCTGGATCAATCGGGTGTGCAGGCTTCAGTCGCGATTGCGAACACCACGATCACACTCAAGGAACTCTCTGAGCTGCAGGTTGGGGATCTGATCGAGACGACGCATGATGCAAAATCGCCTTCAGTGCTCAATATTGAGGGCGAACCCAAGTTCCTGGTCGAGGTCGGGCAGCATCGTAACAATCGTGCGGTGCGGGTCATCCGATCGATCAACAAGGGTGAGCGGATCGCGGATTAAGACCCTGAGGGGTCGTTTGAACGCGGTTTAGACTATTCATTGAGTTGCATAGATATAGGTTCCGGATTGATCCTGTCCGGGTCGTGTTCTAGACTTATGCACGGCGAGCGTGGAATGCTTGCCGCTGGAGACTTCTTCATGAACAACGGTTATGCACAATGTCGGTGATGGGCTCCTCCAGCTCGATCACTGTCCGGCATCGAAGCCGGGCGGGAAGGATGCGGATCATGCGGTGATCTGAGCATCCAGCCTGATGGGAACGACCCTGATTGGGATCGGACTCGATGTGCATGACCGGAACTCATTGGAGTCTCCGGTCGTTTCTGTTTTTAGGATTTCCCTGGATTTGCATGCAGAGCTGGGGTTTGGACAACTCAACAACCAAGCAACTCGGTAGCACGGAGACTTACAGAATGAATACCCAAGAAATGATGCGACTCCTCGATGGCATTGCTCGCGAGCGGAATGTCGAAAAATCACTGCTGATCGCGGATCTTGAAGCCGCGATGGTTTCGGCGTGTCGCAAATACTTCGGGACTTTGGATGCGGAAGAGTTTTCGTGCACCGTTGATCCGTTGACAGGGGAGATCAGTCTGTTCCGTTATGACGAACCCCTTGAGATCAGTCCTGAGGACTTTGGTCGCATCGCGGCTCAGACCTTTAAGCAGGTCATGATCCAGCGATTCCGTGATGATGAGCGACAGTCGCTCATGGAAGAGTTCTCGGGTCGTCAGGGCGAGCTCGTGACGGGAACGGCTCAGCGGTACGATCGCGGGGCGCTCATTGTGCAGGTCGATCGTGCTGAGTGTGTGATGCTCCGCAGCGAGCAGATCCCTGGAGAGCAGTTCATGCCTGGCGATCGAGTGCGTGCGTTTGTGCTTGATGTGAAGGACATGGGCTCTCAGGTGAAGATCTACCTGAGCCGAGCACATCCAGACTTTATTAAGTACCTCTTTGAGGTTGAAGTGCCAGAAGTGCTTGATCGCACGATCGAGATTAAGGCGATCGCTCGCGAAGCGGGATACCGCACGAAGATGGCGGTCGCTTCGATCGACTCGAAGGTTGATGCGGTCGGTGCGTGTGTTGGTATCCGCGGCTCGCGCATCAAGACCATCGTTGATGAACTCAACGGGGAGAAGATCGACATCGTCCGCTGGAACGAATCGTCGCAGATTCTGATCGCCAATGCGCTCAAGCCTGCTGAGGTCAATGAAATCTCGCTGTGCTTCGAGCTAGGGCGCGCGACTGTGGTAGTGCGTGATGATCAGTTGTCGCTCGCGATCGGGAAACGCGGTCAGAATGTCCGCCTGGGTGCTCGATTGACTGGGTGGGATGTGGACATTCTCACTCCTGAAGAGTTTACCAAGACGCTGACGACACTCTCTGAGACACTCACACAAGTGGAAGGCGTGACGGAGGACAAGGTCGATCGTCTCGCGGCGCTGGGCATGATCTCGGTCTTCGATGTTGTTGAGGTCGGCACTGAAGTGCTCGAAGCGGAGCTCGAACTGTCTCCGGAGGTTGCTGAGCAAGCGGTCGAGCTGTGTGCTGAGCGTGCGAAGATCGTGGAAGAAGAGCAAGCACGCGAGAAGGCAGAAGCTGAGGCGCGTCGTGCTGAGGAAGAAGCGGCGGCATCGTCCATTCTTTCTGGTGAGGTCAATCCATCGGATAATCCGGAGGCCGCGGCTGCGGCGATCTTGGGTGGTGCGATTGACGCTGTACCTGAAGAAGGCGAGGAGGCTGCTGAAACTTCTGAGGAAGCGGAAAGCAGAGCATCAGATATCTTGGGTGGTTCGTAACGAGCACATCCGCATAGAGAACTTGGATAGAGAATCAGACTTCAAATACCGTTCGATGAACGGAGGATCACTTGGCGAATAAACGAATCTTTGAACTGGCAAAAGAGCTTGGGATCAAATCCAAAGCGATTGTTGAGAAGTGTCACGCGGAAGGCATTCCTGCGGATGTGATTAAGAATCACATGTCAACGATCTCGATTGGTCTTGAGCAGACGGTGCGTGAATGGTTCAGCGCTGAGGATGGTGAGGAATCTCCTCACACCGCGGTAGAGAAGACTGAGAAGGTCGATCTTGAGAAGGCGCGGTCTCCGAAGAAAGCATCGAAAGCAAAGAAGGCTACTTCTGACGACGATGACGCTGCAGAAAGTAAGGGTCCGGCAACTGCGGTTGCGGCACCCCCACCACCTCCGGCGGCGAAGGTCGCAGCGCCACCTGCTCCGACGGCGAAGAAGATCACTCCTGCTGCTGCGGGTGCTGAGGAATCGAAGCCTGCAGCACAAGCGCCGAAGCAAGACGCTGATACTGATTCTGGATCTGGTACAGAACAGGTCGTGAAGGCTCCTGAAAAACCGAAGCCGAGTGCTCCACCACCACCGCCGAAGATGAATGTGCCTACGCGTCCATCAGTCGTGACCCCTGCGGGTCCTCGGATCGAGGATCTCAAGAAGAAATCGATGAAGCTTTCGGGGCCGAAGGTTGTTCGCGTGGAAGCGCCTGAGCAGATTGAAGCTCCTCGTCGGCGTCCACCTCGTGATTCTGGTGGTTACCAGGGTGGCGGAGGTGGCGGGTATGCGGTGCCTGGTATGGATCCGGGAGGTCGTGCACCTCGCGGAGGCGGGAGCACGCGCCGTCGTCAACCTGGCGGGAGCGGTGTGCGTCGTAACGATGGCGGAGAAGGATCCGGATGGAGTGCGGCAGATCTCGCTGAACGCGAGGCACGGCTCAAGAAATCTGGCGGTTATCTCAAGCAGCGTCAGAACCAGATGCGTTCGAGCGCCGCGGCATCGCAGACACCTGCGAAGGTTGGCGGCAAGGTGACCATTTCTGAGCCGTTCACCATTAAGGACCTGTCCGCAGAGACTGGTGTGAAGGGTGCGGACATTGTCAAGAAGCTCTTCATGCAGGGTGTGATGGCGACGATCAACTCGGGGATTGATTCGGAGAAGGCCCAAGAAATCATGATGGACTGGGACATCGAGCTCGAAGTCGTTGAAGCGAAGGGCGCTGAAGAGCAGGTCGCTGAACAGTTCGCTGAGCGCGATCGTGGTGACGAGCGTGCTCGCGGACCGATCGTGACGATTCTTGGTCATGTGGATCACGGCAAGACTTCACTGCTCGATCGGATCCGAAACGCGAATGTCGCGGAAGGCGAAGCTGGCGGTATTACCCAAGCGACCAGTGCGTTCCGGGTTCCAGTAACTGCTGGTGACAGTGAGAAGTTTGTGACATTCATTGATACACCTGGTCACGAAGCGTTTACCGCGATGCGTAGCCGAGGCGCGAATGTCACTGATATTGTGGTGCTTGTGGTTGCGGCGGATGACGGCGTGATGCCTCAGACGATTGAGTCGATTTCGCACTCGAAGGCGGCGGGAGTTCCGATTATCGTGGCGCTCAATAAAATCGACAAGGAGCAAGCGACTGAAGGCAACATCCAACGCATTCTTGGTCAACTCGCTGAGCACGGCTTGAATCCGACAGAATGGGGCGGCGACACGGAAATCGTCAAGACTTCTGCAATCAAGGGCACTGGTATCCAGGAACTGCTTGAGATCCTTGATCTGCAAGCAGAGGTGCTGGAACTCAAAGCGGATTACTCTGGTCAAGCACAGGGTACAGTGATCGAAGCCCGTCCTGAGGGTGGCCGCGGTAATGTTGCGAACATTCTTGTCCAAGAGGGCGAGCTCAATGTCGGCGACTTCATCGTCATGGGACGCGCGTTTGGTCGCGTTCGTGACATTACGGATGATCGTGGCAATCAAACAAAGAAAGCTCTGCCTCCTGTACCTGTCCAGATCTCGGGTATCAATGAGCTTCCTGATGCGGGCGACAAGTTCTACTGCGTTGGTTCGCTGAAAGAAGCTGAGAAGGCTGCGGAGCAACGACGCGAACGCGAGCGACTCGAGCAGCTTGCCCAACCCAAGGTCACGCTGGATTCGATGTTTGCACAGATGGCGGACAGCGAACTCAAAGAGATCCTTGTCGTCCTCAAGGCGGATGTACAAGGGTCGGTCGATGTGCTCAAATCCGAGATCGAGAAGGTCTCGGGAGACGAGGTCCGCGTGCGAGTCATCCACTCGGCGGTCGGTGGGATTACCGAATCGGACATTCTGCTCGCGAACGCATCGAACGCGGTCATCATCGGCTTCAATGTCATTGCGAACGCGAAGGGTCGAACCCTCGCGGAAGCGAAGGGCGTGGAGATCCGGAACTACCAGGTCATCTACCACATCGTCGAGGACATGAAGAAAGCGGCAGAAGGCATGCTCGCTCCGGAAGTCCGCGAAGAGGTCCTGGGACACGCGGAAGTGCGTCAGGTGTTCAAGGTGTCCAAGGTTGGCGCTATCGCGGGTTGCTATGTCACCGATGGTATCGTCGAACGCGACGCGTTCATCCGCGTCACACGCGATGGCGTGGTCGTCGAGAACAACCGCAAGCTGGATCAGCTCAAGCGCTTCAAGGACGACGCGAAGGAAGTTCGCGCGAACATGGAGTGCGGCATGAAGGTCGCGGGATACGACGACATCAAGGAAGGCGATGTGATCGAGTGCTACAAGAGTGTTGAGATCAAGCGGACACTGGACTAAAGCGGAGTGATGATGGTCATCGGAGTCATGCAGATCGAGATCGATATCCCTGGCGCGGGTTGTCTGAAAGACAAACGCCGGGTTATCCGTTCGGTCAAGGACGCGTGTCATCGTCACCACATAGTCAGTGTCGCGGAAGTCTCGGCGCTCGATGTTTGGAATCGTTCGGTGCTCGGTGTGTCGATCGTCTCGAACTCGGGGATGATCGTGGCACAGACACTGGATCGTGTTCTCGAACGCATCCGCAGTGGGTATGACTGCGAAATCATCGACACGCATCGTGAGTTTGTGCGGATGGAAGATCTTGCTGGAAGTCCTGCGATTGATTCTGAGCAGATTGATCGTGAGATGCTTGCTCACGCGGAGGGTGTCCTATGAAACGCAGGGCGCAGCAGATTGCATCGAACATACAGCGAGAGTTGCAGAATCGGATCGCGAGAGGATTCAACGATCCTCGCATCCGAGGATTGATCACGATTACGAAGGTTGAGATCACTGACGATCTCAAGCACGCGAAAGCGTTTGTGAGTGTCATGCCTGAGGACAAGGCGGATCTGACGATGCACGGGCTCAAGGCGGCGATGGGACGGATCCGCAAGGATGTGATGGAGCGGATTCATCTCAAAGAGATGCCAACCCTCAAGCTAGAGTACGACCACGGGATGAAGGAACAGCAGATGATTTCCGAGCTCTTGGCATCCGATCCGTTCCGCAAAGGTGACGGAGATGTACAGAGCGAATCGGATGGGGACGCATAATCGTGGCGAGCAAGCAAGAGTACAACCCTGAACCGATCCTCAAGACGCTGAGCAAGCGTGATGAGTGGACCGAATCGGTCGATGCGTGCTCGCTTTGCCCGATGCCTGAATGGTGTGACGATCGATTGCTTCATGAGTTGGTGTTCTCGATGCTGCTGTGGGAATCGACGATGGACAACGCGGTCCGCGCGATGCAGAAGATTCATGAGCAGTTTGTCGATTACAACGAGCTCCGTGTTGCTTTACCCAGCGAGATCGAATCTTTGCTTGGTTCTCGCTACCAGCGTGGCGAGGATCGATCTCAACGGTTGTATAAAGCGTTGTCGATGATCTTTGAGAGAAACCAGTGCCTAACGCTCAAGCCGCTGCAGGTAATGAACAAGAGGGATGCGCGAGAGTTTCTTGAATCGCTTGATGCTCTTCCTCGCTTTGTGATTTCTCGTATTCTGTTGCTTGGACTCGATGCGCATGCGCTGCCGCTGGATGCGAAGATCGCTAGAGCGCTGCACAAAGCGAAGCTGATCCAGAGCGCGAAGAATCCGGACACAATCGCGGTTTCTATGGAGCGTGTGATCCGCGCGAATCAGACGCTGGAGACCTATACGCGTCTGGAACGCTGGTTGATTTCCTTTGAGAACGGATCGTGATGCGTAGAGATCACTCTTGGATTGTTGGGATTCTGCTCGCTCAGTCGCTCGGCGTGTCGGGTGTCTGGATCGGTGGGTGCTCGTCTTCGCAGCCGCGTGGGGAAGGCAAATTACAGAACGGGCATTCGTTTGCTGCGGATTTTGATGCGGGTGATCCATCCGCGACGCTTGAATCCATCGCGGAGCGCGAGGCGCGAAGACCCTCTGAATCAGCACGCGAGCTCGTGAACCGGCTCATGGATGGTCGGCTAGTTGAGATCCGCAAAGGGACTCCGGAGTACATCAAGGCGCATCGTTCGCTTGAGGATGTGATTCGCGATGCGCTCGAAGGGGTGGAAGAGATCGAGCTAACAGAGCTGCCGTTGATCCCACAGCTCGCGAAGGGGTATGTGCGTGCGCGAGCAGCACTGGCAAACGAGGATTACGAAACGGCGGCGGGGATGTTCAATGAACTTCACCAAGCATCCCCTCAAACCTCAGAGTTCTTGGTGGGACTGGGCGATGCGTTTCTTCGTGCAGGCGATCGGCTGCAAGCATCGGAGGCGTATCTGCGAGCCGTAGTTTTGGGGGAGCGTGAGACTCGGGTGCTTGTCTACGGCGCGATGGGGATCGTGGATAACCCTGATCGTGTGATCGAACTGACCTCGATGGTCTGGAGCAATGAGACAACGAACGATTACGCGGGGCGATTGCTCGCGGGAGTCTTGCTCGGTCAGACGCTTATCGAGACTGGATCCTACGACGCTGGCGCGGAGGTCATGGGGGCGGCTCTTGGGATGCTCAACGCGCAGGTCGCGCGCGATCCAATCTATCGGCGTGAGCTTGTACAGTTATACACCAAGCGTGCAGAGCGGTTCGCATCCATGGGTGATGCGTGGATGCTCCTCGGAGACGGTGAGCGTGCGGTACAGGCGTATGAGATTTCTCGATCGCTCGTAGGGATCGAACCACGCGAGCTGATGTTCCGGCGCGTCGGCGCGGATCTGCTGTCTGGACAGAGCGCTCGTGCTGCAACGACGCTGCTTGACTGGATTGATGCCCATCCCGGTAATGATCGAGTAGAGCTTCAGCAACAAGTTGCGATTGTTGCTGAGCATCCGGTGATCGGGAGTCTGATTGTTGATGCGGTTGCTCAACGCGTGTGGGACGATTCACGACCGGTCTCTCATCGAGTCGGTTTGCTCGGGATGCTGTTGTCCATGAGTAGCGATGTACAGCAGGGTGTTGAACTGTTGGGTTCCGTTGACCCTTCGGTTGTTTCACCTGTCTCTGCGGCTCGCGTTCTCAGTGCGTTTGAAGATCGGGCTGATAGGATTGATGCCGCATATTCAATCATTCAGAGTTCCTCTGGATCGGCACACATCATCATCCCTGCGTTGATACGAATCGATGGGGATGCGTATGAGTTGCATCAGTCGATAGTTGGCGATGGGAATACATCGTCGCTGATGCGTCGGATGATCCGATTAGAACTTCATCGTCCCGATCTTGCGACTGATAGCGATCTTGCTCAGATTCAGTTGGATTCAGCTGAGATCGATGACACGATTCAAATGATCGCGATCGCGCGCGAAGCCGCACTCGCGGATCGGTGGGATGTTGCGGAGGCTTGCTTCAAGAGTTGTGCCGAGCAGGCAACGAGTATGGGCGATGCGCAGTGGTTTTTCTTTCTGGATTCACTGGCTTCTTCAAATCAGTTGGAGCTCGCGTTTGAACTCTCACGAGAGCGTGCGGCATTGAATGCCGATTCGAGTTCCGATTGGATTGCGCATGCACGAATGGCGCAGCGATTGCAGCGTGTGGACGCGATCATCGAAGCGCTTGAGCGTGCGATTGATCTGGATCCGTACAACGAGGGCGTGTATGAGCAGTTGATCTCGCTGCGAGGACCGACTGGTGCTGCTCCGGACACAGAGGCGCTTCGAACGGTCACTCGTTCGCTTGGGCAGCGACTCCCTGAATCGGCGCTGGTTCAACTAATCAGGGCGCATGAGCTCGCTGGCGCAGGCGCCAGTGGTGAGCAGGATGGACGAGCCGCGGCGTTGATCAATCAGAGCGAGCGTCTGCTTCTGCAAGTTCATGAGCAGCATCCATGGCGCGAGATCGGGATCGATCTGCTGCTGAGCATCTGGGCAACACAAGCATCGAGGGGAGATGATTCGGCACTCTCTCGTGGATTGGGTTGGCTGGACTTTCAACTCGGAATGATGCCTGGTTCGGTTGATCTATCCGGAGCACTGGCGCGGTTAATGGTTCTGCGCGGTGATGAGATTGGGGCGGAAGGATTCCTCGATGAACTGCATCAGCGGATCCCATCACGTAAGGTTGGCCGCCTCCACGAGGGCTTGATCCGCTCGGATGAATCACGACGAGCGGAAGCGGACTTGATCGCGTTGGATCGATTGAATGGATTGGTTTCGATCGAGGATGGATTGGAACGGCTCGAGCGTGCGGGATCAGTGGGCAAGGTCAACGAGTTCGAGGTTGAGTTGTATATTCCAGCGGATGACTCCTGGACTTACAGCAGAGCACAAGGCTTGCGACTTGCACGAGTTCTTGGTGCCGTGATCGAATCAGGTACAGATCAAGCGACTGCGGATCGGGTCCTGGAACTGATCGATGTTGCTCGCGGGCAGATCGGTGAGGACCAAGGCGATGGGATCACGGCGGCTGATGCGCTGGATCAGATCGAAGTGGTTGCTCGTCCGACGGGCACTGCGTTCTCGATGGACTTATACGAACAGCTGGTTCGCAGACTGCGCCGAGAGCGTGGCTTAGACAATCCTGATCAAGCGAATCAGATCCTGACCATCGCGATGCAGTCGATGATGCGTGGGACTTCTCCGAGTCAGGCGCTGGAACTGCTGAGCCGATTATCAATCGACGATGACGGGATGCTCGATCAAGTGATGACGAGTGATCTTGCTTCATTGATGGGGCAGATGGGTTCGGCGGAAGATCTACAAGCGGCGGTCACGCGTTTTGATGATGCGGGGCTCCTCATCGAAGCTCGGGATCGTGTTGTTGAAGGGCTGGGGACACTCAATGAGGGATCACTCACGGGCGCCGAGAATCCGGATGGGGTGGTCGCGGATCTGGTGTACTCGATCGCAGTAGTTGCTTCCTTCTATGACCGAAAGAGCGATGCTCGAGAGATGTACCGACTCGCGTTGAGTTACGACGAACTGCATGCATGGGCGAACAACGATCTCGGGTACGGCATGGTCGAGGACGGCGAGGATCTTGAAGAAGCACAGAGGCTGCTTGAGATCGCGCATGCATCTGAACCAGGTACGGCGAGTATCACGGACTCGCTCGCATGGGCGCGGTACGCGATGGGGATCTTTGAGGATGAACTCAATGATGAGGGTCAAGTAGTCCGTCAGGGTGCTCGATCATTGCTTGTGGAAGCGGTGAACCTGGACGATTCCAACGCGACGATCCATGACCATCTTGGGGATACGCTCTGGATGCTGGCGCGGTTCGACGAAGCAATGAGTGCTTGGCTCGAAGCGGAGGATAGATTGCGCGATCGGCTCACGGATATCTCAGATCAGCAGACCAACGCGCGTGCCGTGGATATGTTGAGAGACGAACTGAGTTTGATCCGATTCAAGATCACGGACGCGGAATCGGGACGGACCCCTAAGGTTGCTCCCAACTCTGTAGGGATTACAGTCCCGGAGCGTAGTGATATGATGAACGGGCTGGACCCAACGAAGTAAGCAGAGGATTTGATCGATGGCTGGACATAGTAAATGGGCGAACATCAAGCATCGCAAGGCGCGTCAGGACAACAAGAAGGGCAAGATCTGGTCCAAGTGTTCCAAGGCGATCATGGCCGCGGCTCGTGCGGGGGGTGGTGATCCGGATACGAACCTCGCGCTGCGCTACGCGATCGACGAGGCGAAGTACGAGAACATGCCCAAGGACACGATCAAACGCGCCATCGATAAGGGCGCGGGAGAGACGGGCGGCGCGGACTTCCAGGAGCTTGTGTATGAAGGCTACGGTCCCGGCGGGACGGCGATCTTGATCCTTGCGCTCACGGACAACAACACACGCACGGTTGGTGATGTCCGCACGAGCTTCAAGAAGGGCGGCGGCTCGATGGGCAACGCGGGTACCGTCGCGTTCATGTTCCAGACGAAAGGGCAGATCATCGTCGATGCGAACAAATACGGCGAGGACCAGATCATGGAGGTCGCGCTCGAGAGCGGCGCCGATGATGTGGAATCCCCAGAAGCGGACGGCGACGACAAGGGTGTCTGGACGATCGTCACCGAACCCAGCGAGTTCCAGGGTTGCAAGGAAGCGCTCGAGGGGGCCGGCATCGAGATCATGGAAGCGACCATCGCGCGGATCCCTGACAACACGGTTGAGGTAACGGGCGACGATGTCCAGAAGGTCATGAACCTGATCGAGACGCTGGAAGACCTGGATGATGTGCAGAAAGTCTACAGCAACGCAGACTTTGACAGCGAAGAACTCGCGAAACTCTGACTTACTTTTCTCAGGGTCAAGGAAGTCGAAGAAACTCTATTAGCTGGGCTTTACATTGGTAAGCAAGTCGCTGAATCACCCATTTCGGTCTGGAAAATTTATAGTTTCCTCCATAACCACAAAACATTACACCTTGGTGCGCATTCGCATTCTGCACTTGACAGTTGTATGACCTCTTGCCTCCCCACTTGTCATATGCATATGTTGTCAACTCCATTGCGACTGGGGACACAACCCAAGGCCCGTCTGTTCCATTTCTTTCGACTTTGAGAGTAACTTGAGATCGTCGTCGGTCAACAACCCACTCACCATCTTGTTGCTGAATTGAAATTGGTGTGTTCCAGTTTCCTGAAATCTGAATAGAATTCTTTCGCTTTGTTGGATTCAGTGTGTGGACTGGCTGGTACTCAATATGCTTTGGATCGATTGTGAAGTAATTCCGTGAATCGATGTAAAATCTGAGATTGTGTTCTTCAATGAAGCCGATTGTTGCTGGGATTCTTTCAGTATCCCACCATGAGTTCTTTCTCGAAATGACTTCAAACGAATCGTTCTGTGCGTCGTAGACAATCTTTTTTGGAATTGATCTTGGACGGATAACGAACTCAGGAAGCCAGACAAGACCCGTCATGATCAGCATCAATACAATGGCATACAACCACGATGGTGTACGCTTCCATGCTCTTTCGATCTTTGCTTTGAATGCTGCCATTGGACCAATATACGCAGAATTTAATAAACAGATCTGTAACATCAATGATGTGACATTGGTGTGACAGGACGCATTGGTTTAACGCTCAGAGTTTCGATTTATTGTATGGCTTATCGCAGTTGACCCCGAATTTTTTGCAGATCGGGTGGTCGTGTTTGCAGTTGGGGCGTGCGGTGCAGTTGTATCGGCCGTGGAAGACGAGGGCGTGTCCGAGCTCGGACCAGCGGGGTCTTGGGAAGAGGGCCATGAGGAGTTTCTCGACCTTTGCGGTGTCCATCTTGGGTTCGTCGACGAATCCCAAACGCCACGCGAGGCGCTGGATGTGGGTATCGACGGTGAATCCGACGTTGATCCCGAACGCGTTTCCGAGGACGACATTCGCGGTTTTGCGTGCGACTCCACGGAGGATGAGGAGTTCGTCCATTGTTGAGGGGACCTCTCCATCGAAGTCGTTGACGACGGAGGTCATGGATGCGTGGATGGATTTGGCTTTGTTGCGGAAGAGGCCGATGGTTTTGATGTACGGCTCGATCTTCTCTGGGGTCGATGCGGCGTAGTCGGCTGGGGCCGGGAACGCTTTGAAGAGTCCGGGGGTCGCTTTGTTGACTCCTGCATCGGTGGACTGGGCGCTGAGGATGGTCGCGATGAGGAGCTCGTGGGGAGTGGAGAAGGTCAGTTCGCAGTGGGCATCGGGGTAGTGCTTGCGGAGGGCGTTGGCGACTTTGAGGGCTCGGCTGCGTTCTTCTGCGGTGACCTCAGGGAGCGCGAAGGGGATGTCTTTGAGTCCTCTTGGGTTGTCCTTGCCTTTGGGGTGATGTTTGGTCGCCATGGGCGATCTTAGGGATCAATAAGCGCTCAAAACCGCGGTAGTTGGCTGGCAATCGCTGGAATATCGGGCATTTTTGGAGCGACTGCACACTGCATACTCGATTAGGGGAGTTTCCATATGCGCACACATTTCGCACTGCTTTCAATCGCGGCTCTGACTTCGACCTCATTCGGAGGCATCGCGTATTCGTTTGATTCTGATGACATGGGCTGGGGGACTGTTTCCGACGCGACCGGCTTTATGTGGGACGGCACGATCGGTAATGGTGGTCTCGGCGCCATACGCGCTCGCGATGTCGTCGGCGGGGACATCTGGTACTTCAGTGCTCCAGCGGGTGATCTGGGGAATCTGTCCGGCTTGTACGGCAACTCGATCAGCTACGACCTCCTGGGACTCACTGGAAATCAGGCGCTCGGCGGCGATCGTGCGGATGTCATGATCAGCGGCGCGGGAATGACCATCGGGATCGACTTTGGTGTCCAGCCCGTCTTGGATCAATGGATCTCGGCGTCGACTATTGTGTCGGCTGATCTTGATTGGCGGATCGTCGATGATTTCCCGGACGGCGGACTGTCTGGAACAGATGCGACGATCGCTGACATTCAAGCCGTGCTCGCGGATGTGACCGGACTGTACATTCGCGGCGAATACACCAACGGCGGTGACGCGATGGCACTGGATAATGTGAACTATGTTCCGAGTCCGGGTGCGCTGTCGATGCTCTCGGTTGCTGGTCTGCTGATCGCTCGCAGACGGCGCTGATCAGAAACGATTTTCTTGTCCATTCATCTGGACCACAACGAGAAGATCATCCTCAACGAGGGTGATCTTCTTTTATTCAGCGTGCTTGGATTGAGCGCCGATCGCGGTCCAGACGGCGAGGATCAGGCTGATGAGCGTGCCGAGGGTGAGGCCTTTCAATGAGTTGGCGGCGGTTTCATGAAGAGCCATGAAGCTGTTCTTGTGGATGTCCGCTTGCTCGGTGTCACCGATCTGTGCGTAATCCCAGTAGAGGACGAGGTCCTCGCTCATTCCCGGCATGAGCATGAAGAGGTGCCAGCTCAGGAGTCCCATGGTTGCCATGAGCGTGATGACGCGGAGGACTCTTGGGATGGTGTTGAGCGAATATCCCGCGATGAGCATCGTGACGAGTGATCCCAGCGCGATTGCCGCGGCTCCGAACTGGATGGAGTCGACGATCAAGAACACCTTCCCGGCGATCTGTCCCGCGGCGAGCAGTGAGTGGTCACCCTCGTAGTCTGGATAGGCACCGAGCGTTGGTTGCATTTGACCCACGGATGGGAACACAGTCGCGGCGACGATGCCGCTCATGCCTACCGCTCCGAGCCAGAGACTCAGTGCGGTGATGTGGATGACTTGGAAGACACGCTGGACGCCATGCTTGCTCATGGATGATCCTAGCAGAGCGCGTGGGTGAAGGGCATCGGTTTGAGGTCCGCGCGTAGGTAGAGCGGATGCTTTGGGTAGCCGTGCTTGGTGATCGCAAGACAGTGCGGCTCGCAGACGGGCTCGAGCAGCTCAGCGACGCGTGATCCGCGATCCATGAGAGATCCGTGTGTTCCCCATCCGACGATGACGAGATCCGCTTGCTTTGCGAGGCGCGTGATGTGTCGGTCATTGTCGGGACCGATGGGGTCGTCGACCTGCTTGAGTCCCTTGGGATCCGTGGAACGCAGCGCGAAGACATTGACGACATCCATCGCGTGGAATCCCCAACGCAGCGCATAACGGTGGCATCGCGTGAGTGTGGGATCGAGGACTTTGGCGTCAGCGGTGGATGGATTGAGCAGACAGAAGCAGACGCGCTGACCTCCCTCGGCCCAACGGCGGCCGAGCGTGTAGCGGTACTGATCGCAGTCGGAGAACTTCGCCCAGCCCTTCACTTGGACCACCCCGGCATTGTGTTTCCAGTTGCTGGATCCATACGGAGGGGTCTCGGGAAGGATGAAGTTAGAAAGGGGAAGCGATCCCGCTGCGATTCGAACGCAGAACCTTTGGCTTCGGAGGCCAACGCTCTATCCAGTTGAGCTACGGGACCTGTACATCCCACGAGTGTTTGGACGCCTCAAATGAAGTGTCTTGTGACTTGTCGGAGCGGAGTGAGTCTACGATCCTCGCTGAGCAATGGCAATCCCCCCCACCAATCCTGAACACCCAATGATCGAATCTGTGGGGATCTCTCGCACGGCACATCTGTGGAGGGTGCTGTTGATTACCTTCCTCGCGTCAATGGGAACCGCCGTGGTCACCAATGGGATCGCGTTTATTGCTGATCAGGGGCTGGGGTATACGGGGACGCAGAACCTGATCCTGGGACTGGTGATCGGCGCGGTGTACATCCCCTTTGCGCTCGTGAGTGGTCCGGCGTTACGGAAACTGATCAGACGCAATCCCGCATTGACGACTCGGCGTGTGTTGTTGTTCATCATGTTTTTGCTTGCGTTTGTGGCGCAGGGGCCGCTGCTTGCGGATCGGTTCGGGGGTGAGCACTCTGCTCGGTTGACAGAAGCGGCGCTTTGGCTCATGGGATTGGTGTTTATGGGGGCGACGGGTGTGCAGTGGCCAATCGTCGAGGCATATTTATCTGGTGGTCGACGAGCAAAGAATCTTCGCAACGCGATCGGGAAGTTCAATATCGTCTGGTCGAGCGCGATTGTGCTTGTGTACTGGATGATGGCGCCGCTGCTGGAGAAAAATCCGTTCTTGATTGTTTCGCTGCTTGGTGGGTTGCATGTGCTCATCGCGTTCTTTATCGCGCAGCTTCCCAATGAGCCGGCAAAGCATGTGGAGGAGGATCATGAGCCGCACCCACCGGTGTATGTGCCATTGCTGCGTGTGTTCCGGATGATGTTGATCGCGAGTTATGTGATTTTGTCTGTCATGATCCCGCTGATGCCGAGCATCGAGGCAAGACTGGGACTTGATGAGCTCTGGTGGACACCGATCGCGAGCACCTGGCTCACGGTGCGTGTGGTATTTTTCCTTGTATTTGAGCGTTGGCACGGCTGGCACGGGCACTGGTGGACGCCTTGGCTCGGGATGAGTGCGATGATCCTCGGATTCGCGCTCGCGATGCTCGCACCGACGATTGGACTTCCGAATGCTGGGGGATTGAATGTTGTCGGTGTCGTACTGCTCGTTGCTGGACTGTCTCTCGCTGGAGTGGGGATCGCGGCGACTTATTACGGCGCGCTCTACTACGCGATGGCGGTCGGCAACGCGGATGTGGATGCGGGCGGGAAGCACGAGGCTCTGATCGGGGTCGGATACACCGTTGGACCTTTGTGCGGACTGTTTGGTGGGATGATGACCGATGGACCTGCTGGAGTGATCGGGATCACGAGTATGGTGGTGCTGATGATGGTTGGGATCGCGGTCGTGGGTGCTCGCAAGCAGCGTGCTCGCTGAGCTGACTTTACAAACACAGGTAGACTCGCGTTCTTGTTGAAATACTGAGCGGTGTTCGTTCGTTTTAGCTCGTGGCTGAGATCAGAAACTTTATCGGTTCTCAGGCGTACACCCAATGTGGGTCAACACGGTTCGGACTGTCCGATACCATGCGTGCGTACCCAAGTTTGGTGCTCGATCGCTTGTTTTGGTCTATTCAGCCGATCCACGATGCAGTTCTGTACCTTTTGATTGGGTCTTTCAACGGAGTTCACATGAAGCCAACCAAATCCATTCTTCTCGCGGTCCTCGGGACCACACTCGGTCTGAGCACGCTCCCGGCGATTTCTGGGACTCCGACCGAAACTCCTATCACTCCGACTCCGCAGATGGTGTGGGATAAAGCGTTGCAGGGAGAGGATTCTGGGATCGCGGATCTGCTGACTCCTGATCTTTGGATGAGCAGCGCGGATGCGGACTTCACCGATGCGCTGGCGCTGCTGCAGCAGAACATCGAGAAGCGTGAACAGACACGCGGAGAATCAATTGATGAGGCGAACGAGACGCTCGATGAGCATCTGGCCAAGTTTGACGAGAACGGCTCGTACATCGAGCTTTCCAAAGCACTCAGCGCCGCGGTCGCGTTGCAACTGCTCTATGACAACGAGGATGTCTTCTTCTCGGATGAGAAGATCTCGCGATTGATTGATCAGTCGATCGAGGCCGCGAAAAAAGCGGAATCGAAGGGTGATTGGTTGATCGCTTCGGAGCTGTTTTACCGGCTCGATGCGATCCACGATCAAACGGGAACCTTCAAGGACGATGTCGATCGTCTGACGCGTCGTTTGACGATGATCCGTCTGTATGTTCCTGAGCGATTGTGGGAGCTGCGCAATGAGCGCCGGCTTGCGGAAGAGCTTGATGGGCTTCCTCCATACAACTCGTACGGCGATCTATACACAGACAAACTCCAGGGGATCGATTCGATCACGGTGCGTACAGCGATCCAGCGTGCCGCAGCGCAGCACTTGTCGCGTCAATCCAAGGTCGATCCGAGTGGAGTCTCGATGAATGATCTCATCGTCGGCGGTATCGATGCGGTGAGCACGATGGCGACGACCACCGATCTGTCCGCGGCGTTTCTTGGATTCGCAGATGATCGGCAGCGCTCACAGTTCATCCGCGAGCTCGAAGCGATCCGTGCCAAGTACGCGGACAACTCTCGTCCCGCGAGTGCATACGACCTGCGTAGAGCGATTGATTCGATCATGTCAGCTTCGCGTGATTCGGTGAGTGTGATGCCTGAGGCGTTGCTGCACGAGTTTGGCAACGGAGCGATTGCTCAGCTTGATGCGTACACCGCGATCATCTGGCCCGACGAGGTCGCTCGGTTCCGACGCTCGACTCAGGGTGAGTTCATCGGCGTTGGTATCCGCATCCAGCTTGATGAGCTCCAGAACATCACGATTGTGACGCCACTCGAAGGAACTCCCGCTCAGCGTGTGGGTCTGCAAGCGGACGACATCATCAAAAAGGTCGATGGCATCTCCGCGGTTGGTCTGGGACTCGATCAAGCGGTTGAGGTCATCACCGGTCCTCCGAACACTGATGTCACGCTGACGGTTGAGCGTCGGAGTGAGGACGAGACTGGTGCGGAGACTCTTGAAGAGATCGAGTTCACGATCACACGCGCCAAGATCGACCTGCCATCTGTGAAGGGTTGGTCAAAGAACGGCCCTACTGATGACGACTGGGACTACTTCCTCGATCGTGATGAAGGCATCGGGTATGTGCGCCTGACTGGATTCACTGAGGATACGACTCGCGACTTTGATCGAGCGGTGGCTTCGATGAAGGAGGAAGGACTCAACGCGCTCGTGCTTGATCTGCGTTACAATCCAGGCGGGTTGCTTGACCAAGCGGTGCAGTTGTCGTCGCGATTCGTACCGCATGGGATGGTGGTGAAGACTGTCGATGCCGCTGGGATCACGCAGGATCGTCAGGATGTCCGCTCTGTGAATCCGAAGTACTCGGTGCGGGATATCCCGGTCGTCGTACTGATCAATGAGGGATCTGCATCAGCATCTGAGATTGTCTCTGGAGCGATCCAAGCGGGCGCCCACAAGGGCAAGAACAAAGCGCTCGTCATTGGCGCTCGTTCGTTTGGGAAGGGATCGGTGCAGAATGTATACATGCTCCCAGGCGGGTTGTCGGCGATGAAGCTGACGACGCAGCACTACCAGATTGATTCGCCTCGCATGATCCACAAGGTCCCTGGCGCGACGGAATGGGGGATTGAGCCGGATCTGCATGTGGAGATGCTCCCGAGCCAATCCGCCGAGGCGTTGCTGCTCCGAAGGGATGCGGATATCTTCCCGATCGATCAGTTTGGCAACGAGATTGTCGATGCTGAGCGTCCTGATCCGTCGACATTGATAAGCGACGGGATCGACCTCCAGGTGCAGACGGCTCTTGTTCTGCTCCAATCGCAGGTCCAGGATTCGATCGCGAAAACGACGATGAAGGATTGATGATCTGGTGCTGAATCCGATCGGTGATCATCAAGAATGAGACAAGCAGGCCATCGCCCCGGCTCCAGTGGGTTGATGGCTTGTTTCTTTTTGCTCATGGATCCCTCTATTATCCCCATTTTTGGGCTTTAAACCGCGTCTTGATCCCCCGGACAAGCGAAGTACCCCTACAATGTGCGAATCGGTCTTGAGGATCCGCGCGATCTTTCTGGACCGAGTCAAACACGCATCGAAAACGACCGATATCTCACGCGTCGGATGAAACTGTTTCACGCTTCATCCGACGGGCAACAGGGGCTCCCTCAATGACCCAAACCACGACCGACTCAGCACATGCAGCGAAGGCGGCTAAGAACATGAGCGTCCAGACTGACAACAAGTCCGCCACCCCTACCACTGAGCAGAAGCTCCAATGGCTTCGATCCATGCAGCTCATCCGCGAGTTCGAGAATCGCACGATGCAGGCGTATCAGCAAGCGAAGATCGGTGGATTCTGTCACATCTACACAGGACAGGAAGCGTGTGCTGTGGGAACGATCGGCGCGGTGAATCACGACGATCCCGTCGTCACGGCGTATCGCGATCACGGGCACGCGCTGGCGCGCGGGATGACTCCAGAGGCGTGCATGGCAGAAATGTTTGGCAAGATCCACGGCTGCGCTAAGGGCAAGGGCGGATCGATGCACATGTTCGACAAACCCAACTGGTTGTTCGGCGGTCACGGCATCGTCGGTGCACAGACGCCGCTTGGTGCGGGGCTCGCGTTTGCTGAGAAGTACAAGCTCGAGGTCATGGGTGAGGGCAAGAAGAAGGTCACGCTGTGTTATCTCGGCGACGGCGCGATCGACCAGGGTGCGTTCCACGAGGCGCTCAACTATGTTTCAGTCCACGATATCCCCGTCATCTTCATCATCGAGAACAACGGATACTCGATGGGAACAGCAATCAAGCGTCACACGGCGAACAGCGACAACCTGATCTCGCGTGGTCAGTCGTATGGCATCAACTCGATCGAGATTGATGGGTTGGATATTTGTCATCTCTATGAGCAGTTCAAGCCTTTTGCGGAGAAGTGCCGGGAGAGTTCACGGCCTGGGTTTGTGGATCTCAAGACTTACCGCTATCAGGGACACTCGATGTCCGATCCGCAGAAGTATCGCACGAAGGACGAGGTCGAGTCGTTCAAGGAACAGGACTCAATCGCTCGATTGCTCTCACAGCTCATGGACTCCGGCGACATGACGGAAGAATCTTGGAAAGAGCTGCAGAGCGAGATCAAGGCGCAGGTGATGGGCGCGATGAAGTTCGCGGAAGAATCCCCTGCTCCGGAAGCAAACGAGCTGTACACGGATGTGTACGCGAATCCTGAGAAGAACCTGTCACCCACAACCGATTTTGGTCATGGGTTGAATAACCCGCTGCTGTAAAAGCCAATCGATTCGCTTCATATCAACATACACATACGAGATTTATCAAATGACCACACTCCCCACCATCGAGCCGATTACTGATCAGATCCATCCTGCGATCGAGGACATGCTCGAGATGCCTGAGATGCTTCCCAATGACCAGCTCCCTCCGTTTGAGGGGGATCGGGTGATTCAGTACCGCGAGGCGCTTCGTGAAGCGATGAGCGAAGAGATGCGACGCGACAAGCGTGTGTTCCTGCTGGGAGAAGAGGTCGCGCAGTACAACGGCGCGTACAAGGTCTCGCAGGGGATGCTCGACGAGTTTGGTCCTCAGCGGATCATCGACACGCCGATCTCTGAGAACGGGTTCGCGGGTATGTCCATCGCGGCGGCGATGAGCGGCTTGCGTCCGATCGTGGAGTTCATGAGCTGGTCGTTCAGCTTTGTCGCCGCGGATCCGATCTTGAACAACGCTCCGAAGATGCTCTACATGTCCGGCGGACAGTTCGGGTGTCCGATCGTGTTCCGCGGGAACGACGGCGCGGGTGGACAGCTCGCATCGACCCACTCGTGGTGTGTGGAAGCGCTGTACGCGAATGTCCCTGGTCTAAAGATGGCGATCCCGAGCAATCCGTACGACGCGAAGGGTTTGCTCAAGACGGCGATCCGTGATCCGGACCCCGTCTTCTTCCTTGAGTCGGAGCGCATGCTGGGAGACAAGGCGCATGTCCCTGAGGAGGAGTACTACATCCCGTTCGGTCAGGCGCGTCTTGCTCGCGAGGGTGATGCGGTGACGCTGGTGAGCTTTGGTCGTCCTGTGAACTTCTGTATGGAAGCCGCGGAAGATCGGAAGAGCACAC
>WUAJ01000300.1 GCA_009827215.1 Phycisphaeraceae bacterium | reverse complement strand
GATGGTCTTGAGGTCCTTCGTGGACTTCCCCGGCGCTCTGTCGCCCGAATCATCAAGGATGATCACCGCCGAATCCGCGACGAGCCAGCGTCCCTCGAAATGCACGAGGTGCATGTAGTCCACCACGTCTTCCATGATGACACGAGCCGCGGCGGTGTACCGCTCAATATCAAAGATTTCAATCTCGCACCGCCCCTCTTTAGGGGAGTCCAACTTGGTTTGGTTCAGTTCAGTGCCGTAGAACTGGAGCTGATCGTGCGAGTAGGTCTGTACCCAATCCCTACTGGGTTGCCCCTGGTAGGAATCCGAGACCACGCGCCGAGCGAGATCGTGATGCGTCCGCGAACGGACCGTTTCTTCGTCCCCAGCGTATTTCGCGAAGACATACTCCTTGATCGCCGAGACGACCGCTTCCTCGCTCACAGGCTCTGCTGCAAAGCTCAGCGATCCGAGCGACCCTACTGATTCAAGCTCCCTCTCCGCAGCGCTCGCAGGCGATGCTGATCCGATAGCCAATGCGATAACAGCCGGAACGACCGGCGACAGTCCAAACACTTTCTTCATTGTTTTGTCCTCCTGTGTGTGCGACATTTGTACTGCCGTCAATACCACAGGTTGCAGTGAACCTATACTTGTGCATGAGTTTGATTGTCACTGGAACCATCGGGATCGACACCGTCGAAACACCAGAAGCCGGACGCCGCGAGGAACTCCTCGGCGGCTCCGCGGTGTACTTCTGTGCCGCATCGTCTTTCTACACCAAGCCCCGTCTCGTCGCTGTCGTCGGAGACGACTTCCCCGAGCCCTTCATGGACACGCTCAAGTCCTTCGAAGCCGTGGACCTGACAGGACTCGAAGTCCGCAAGGGATCCAAGACCTTCCGCTGGGGTGGCAAGTACCACGACGACATGGACCACCGCGACACGCTCTTCACAGAACTCGGCGTCCTCGAAGAAGCACCGCCGGTCGTCCCCGAGTCATTCAAAGACTCGAAGGTTGTCTTCCTCGCCAACTCCCATCCAATGGTCCAACTCGGAATGCTCGAGCAGCTCGACAACCTCGACCTCTCCGTCGTGGACACGATGGACCTCTGGATCGACATCGCCAAGCCCGAGCTCACCAACCTGCTCGGGAAGGTCGACGGTCTCGTGCTCAACTTCGACGAAGCGGAGCAGTACACCGGACACCGCAACCCAGTCGCGGCAGGCAAGCACCTGCTCGAACTCGGACCACGCTTCGTCGTGATCAAGAAAGGCGAGCACGGCTGCATCCTTGTCCACCGCGACGGACTCTGCGCCCTCCCCGCATACCCAACCGAACATGTCGTCGATCCAACCGGAGCCGGTGATTCCTTCGCGGGCGGATTGATGGGACGCCTCGCATCCCGAGGCGGACACGACCTCGGATCATTCGAATCCGTCCGCGACGCGCTCGCGCACGGCACCATTATCGCGTCCTTCAACGTCGAGTCCTTCTCGCTCGAACGCATGCAGTCGATCTCCCGTAAGGATGTCCATGACCGCTACGACCAGTACGCCGCGATGATGCGATTCAGCGAGTAAGCATGACCAGCGACTCCTCCTATCTCGATCCATACCGCGACGCCGTCGCGGATATGGGCCCCGGATTCGAGGCCCAGCTCTGGCTCTCCAAAGAAGCCCAAGCCACCCGCTTCTCCGTCATCGCAGACGCACTCGGGAACGATTCAAACATCATCGCCGACCTCGGATGCGGACAGGGAGACCTGCTCGTGTACCTGCACGAGCACAAAGCGCTCCCCAAGCACTTCATCGGCGTCGAAGGCGTCGATGAGATGACCCACCACGCGCAGCAGCGGATCGATCAGCTCGGGATCAACAACGCCGTCTTTCAGACGCACGACTTTGTCGCGGACACCAAGCTCCCATCCCAGCTCGTGCAAGACGCGAAGGTCGATACCTTCGTCTTCTCAGGATCACTCAACACACTCCAGATGCAGCAATCCCAAGCCGTGCTCGCGCGATTCTTCAACGCGCTCAAGGACGCGGGACGAGGAAAGCTCGTCTTCAACTTCCTCTCGAACCGGCACGACAAGGACCGCACCCCCGCACAACCACCCGCCGTGCGATTCGATCCCCCAGCAATGCTCGATTGGGCACTCGAGCAAACCCCGCTCGTCACGCTCCGCCACGAGTACCTCAGTGGCCACGATGTGACGATCACGATGAATGTTGGATAGGTTGAATAGTTAGCAACTCAGATCCGCTGCTGATCCACAACCGTGCGATCGGTCACTTGCTCGCCCGTGTGCTTGGTCTGCGATGGTTCAAAGAGCAAGACCGATGTCCCAGGCGCCGCGACCGGATTATGCTCCACGCCGCGTGGGACGATGTACATCTCGCCGGGATTGAGCGTGACCTCACGATCGCGCATCTGCAGCGTCAGCGATCCTTCAAGCACCAGAAACAGTTCGTCTTCATCCGCGTGCGCGTGCCACATCAACTCGCCTTCGAGTTTCGCGAGCTTAACCTGCTGCCCGTTGAGCTCGCCGATGATCTTGGGGGTCCACGTCTCGCTGAACAACCCCAGCTTCTCTTTGAGATTCACGACCTGATCGCTCATGGC
>WUAJ01000299.1 GCA_009827215.1 Phycisphaeraceae bacterium | reverse complement strand
TTGTTTTGGGCCGCTTGTTCTTCAGAGCATCGCTCATGCTCTTGTGCGACAAAGTTGCCCACGCGTTCGGCATAACTCGCAGGAGAGGTCTGAGATACTCCAATACCGCTGGATTTGGTGATCAGCGACGAGCTCTGCCAGATCAATCCCCCCGCCGCGAGGATCAACACCGCCGCCATCGCGCTCATCACAGGACTGCGCTGCCAGAAACTCTTCTGACGCGTCACCTCGTTGGATGCCTCGATGTACGACGAGGATTGGCGCTCCGCCGATGCGTCCGCCGCGACTCCTGCGAGCCCTTGGATCTTGGCGCGAAGCGCGTCTGGACACTTGGGTTTGCTCATCACACGATCACAGCAGTCGCGGAGTTGTTTCTCGAACTCGACACGCGCCGCAGCATCCGGGTTCTCTGCGAGATACTTCTTGAGTCGTTCGCATCCTTCTGGACACAGCTCGCCATCAGCACATGCACGCAGCATTGAAGCGATGCAGAGTTCCTCAGCGGAGAGGTCCGATCCATGGATCATGTCTGGGTTGTGAGTGTCTTCATTCATCGTTACGCACCATCAGAATTGTTGCTTCGCCCATCTGTCCCATCATCCGCTGCATCACCAGCGGACCCGCCGGACATCACCCTCAAACCAAGTTCTTCCACGGCTTGCTCATCACCCATCAGTGCATCACTGAGCACCTTACGAGCGCGATGGAGCCGACTCATCACAGTCCCGATCGGGACTTCCAATATCTCTGCGATCTCACGGTACTTCAGACCATCGACCGCCCACATCAGCAGCACCTCACGGTACTCCTCTTTCAATCCGAAGAGAACCTCCTTGAGCTTCTCATCGACATGCTCGAAGTCCAGCGACGCTCGGTCATACACCGGCGGCGCCTCATCGGGCATCAACTCGTCCGACGACTCGTTAAAGAACTCATCGACCGCCATCGGTCGCCGCTTGTCCTTTTTGATCTTCGAGTAGAAGACATTGTGCGTGATCGCGAACAACCACGATCGCATGCCTCCGGTCCCCGAAGTCGGGTCGTCATCAGCGCTCTTGTCCTCGAAGCGCTCAATCGTGCCGGGACGGAACGCCCGGACATAGACCTCCTGAACCAACTCATCCGCGGCTTCCGCGTCCCGGCTCAGGTGGAACGCCATGCGGTACACCGCATCGAGGTGCGATAGAGCAAGCTGTTCAAACTTATTTCGTTCCAACTTGCCCGCCTCTCGATGGATAGACCAATGACCAAGCACCCAACACTATTCCCCACAAAGCACACAACGATAGAACATTTTCTCAAACATTACAAACCGGTCGTTCAGAAAACACAGCCTCATTTCTGGTCGCTTCTTTGAGCACTGGATCTACAATCCCTGACCATGACCTCAAACCCGCCATCCGACGCATCCAACCAAACGCCGTACTATGTCACCACCCCGATCTACTATGTGAACGATCGCCCGCATATCGGGCATTGCTACACGACGCTGATCGCGGATGTCGCCGCTCGCGCCCAGCGTTTGGTGGGTCGCGATGTCTTCTTCCTCACAGGCACCGACGAGCACGCGGAGAAGGTCTCCAAGACCGCCGCGGAGAACAACAAGACCCCCTACGAGTGGGCGACCATCAACGCCGACCGCTTCAAAGCCGCGTTCGAGTTCATGAACTTCTCCAACGACGACTTCGTCCGCACCACCGAAGACCGCCACAAAGACAAGGCCTCCGCGTACATCAAACAACTCCTCGATCAGGGAGACATCGAGCTCGGAGACTACGAGGGTTGGTACGACCCCTCCCAAGAAGAATACCTCACCGAGATCGTCGCGAAAGAGCACGAATACAACTCACCAGTCACAGGCAAACCACTCGAAAAGCGCGTCGAGCAGAACTATTTTTTCCGTCTCGACAACTACCAGACCTGGCTCGAAGAACAGTTCGCAAACGACACCATCCAGATCCTCCCAAGCGCCCGCAAGAACGAAGTGCTTGGTCGTCTCAAGCAGGGACTCATGAAGGTCCCCGTCTCGCGGAAAATCAAAGAAGACGACGCGGACTGGGGGATCAAGATGCCCGACGACGATTCGCACCGCATCTACGTGTGGATCGAAGCGCTGTGCAACTACCTCACCACCGTCGACACCGACGATCGCCGCAAGTACTGGGAAGGCGAAGTCACGCACCTGATGGCCAAGGACATCCTCTGGTTCCACGCGATCATCTGGCCCGCGATGCTCCACGCGCTCGGGAAAGAACCACCCAAAACCGTCTACGCGCACGCGTACTGGATCGCCGAGGGGACGAAAATGTCCAAGTCGCTCGGGAACTTCATCGAGATCGACCTCCTCCAGGCGTACGCGGAAAAATACTCGCTCGACGCCGTGCGCTGGTTCCTCACCACCCAAGGCCCGCTGGGCGCCAACGATGCGGACTTCGCGCACGCGCGTTTCGTCGAGGTCTACAACGCCGACCTCGCCAACTCGATCGGGAACTCCATGTCCCGCGTCGGGAACATGGTCGCCAAGTACTTTGAAGGCACCGTCCCCGCGACCTGCAACGGACAGTTCGGTTTCCCCGACGGCTCATCCCTGCAAACAGCACGCAAAGCACTCGAGAACGCCGGGAAACCAGTCGACGATCCGGACCGCACCGTCGACTTCGCCAAGGTCACCTCAGAA
>WUAJ01000298.1 GCA_009827215.1 Phycisphaeraceae bacterium | reverse complement strand
CTTGTGGATGCGTTCCCAGTGACCCAACAGAACCAGATCCGTGTCCAGCTCTCGACAGCACTTGTTTGTGTGCTCTCTCAGGTACTCCTCGGTCGAATCGATACCAAGGGTATGGTCGCTGCTTACGAGTTCCTCGTTGTCACGCCAGCTATCGCGAACCTCATCCGCGACAACAAGTCCTACCGCATCGATTCGGCGATCCAGACCGGTAAGAAATACGGTATGCAGCTGCTAGATGACCACCTTTGGTCACTCTATTCGTCCGGTAAAATCTCCCCCGAAGAAATGATTGATAAGTGTAAGGACTCGAACGCACTGCGAACAAAGGTCCACCAAGCGGGTGGTATCATTGGTCGTCCAGAGATGGATGATCCAGAAGCTGAAGTTGAACCTGAAGATTGACGAGTCCGATGCAGTCTGCCTCGTAGATCAGGAACCAAATGTCGCTACGCGAAATAGTTTGAAAATAGAGGTGTTCGGGCAGGCCAGACTCGAATTCTATGCGAACATCACAATGTCCAGGTTCCAAGATCTGGATCAACCACGGAGTTGGTAAATGGACCCATCCGAACTCAAAGGCCGGAAGATTGGACGCGTGCTCACCAAGATGGGTGTTGTCACGCGCGAACAAGTTCACCAAGCCATCGGAATCCAAAAGGGACGCTCACAGAAAATCAAACTCGGCCAGATTCTGATCGAGATGGATCTGTGTAATCAACTCGACATCGACAAGGCGCTCGCAGGACAAGCCGGCATGGAGTATGCCGACCTTTCCGGACTGGAACTCGACGAAGAAACGGTTGGTGCAATTCCCGCTGAGAATGCGAAGGCGTACCAATGTGTCCCAATCGAGTACGAGCCCAAGTCTCGCAAGCTCAAAGTCGCGATCAAAAGTCCAGATAACTTCCAAGCCGTGGACGACCTCCGTTTGTTGATGGGTGCGAAGGTCGAAGCGGTGATCGCGTCACCAAAGGAAATCGACGCGCTCCTCGAGAAGTACTACGCGAAATCCGAGTCCATGGAAGAGGTCATGGGCGCTCTCGCGAGCGATGAGAAGCTCAAGAGTGTTGGTGGCGCCTCTGATCAGTCCATCGACCTCGATGCGGTGATCGATGCCGCGGACGACAACCAGGTCATCAAACTGCTGAACATGGTGCTCCTCCAAGCGATCCGCGATCGCGCCTCGGACATCCACTTCGAGCCGTTCGAGCACGAGTTTAAGATGCGTTATCGTATCGACGGCATCCTTTACGAGATGGTTCCGCCACCAAAGCACCTTGGCGCTGCGATCACTTCGCGTGTCAAGGTTATGGCGAACCTTGACATCGCCGAACGCCGACTCCCACAGGACGGCCGTATTGAGCTCACCGTTGGTGGAAACCCGGTCGACCTGCGTGTCGCGGTTCTTCCGACAATCTACGGCGAAAGCGTCGTTATGCGTGTGCTCGATCGCGGGAATGTTGAACTCTCGCTTGATCGTGTTGGATTCCGTCCAGACGATCTCGAAACCTTCCGCGGCTTGATCCACAAACCAAACGGGATTGTGATTGTCACCGGTCCTACCGGGTCTGGTAAAACCACCACGCTCTATGCGGCTCTTGCTGAGTTGAACGACATCAAGACCAAGGTGCTCACGGCTGAGGATCCGGTCGAATACGACATCGATGGGCTCTGCCAAGTCCAAGTCAACTCTGAAGTCGGCCTGACCTTCGCGAGTGCGTTGCGTTCATTCTTGCGTCAGGACCCTGATGTGATCCTCGTTGGTGAAATTCGCGACCTCGAAACCGCTCAGATCGCGGTTCAGGCTTCACTCACTGGTCACTTGGTGCTTTCGACGCTCCACACCAATGACGCGCCGAGTTCGATTATCCGCCTTGTGGACCTCGGGATCGAGCCCTTCCTTCTGACCGCGACAATCGAAGGCATTGTCGCTCAACGATTGGTTCGAACGCTCGACCAGTCGACCAAGGAAGCGTACATGCCGACGGAGCAGGAACTCATGGAACTTTCATTGCGTCCAAGCGATGTGCAGGGAAGAGAGTTTTACCGGCCAGGCAAAACAAGCAATGTCGGTGGCGGATACAAGGGGCGTATGGCGCTCTTCGAAATTCTGCATCTCGATGACGAACTGCGTGAGCTCATCATAAAGAACGCAAGCACCGCAGTGCTAAGAGATCTCGCGCGAAAGAAAGGTATGCGTTCACTCCGTGAGAGCGGCATGCTCGCAATCTACGAAGGTCAAACGAGTATCGACGAGGTCGTTCGCGAAACGCTCGCTGAGGAATAAGTCAGACGATTACTGCTCCCGCATATGGATCAGTTCATCGGAAGGAATAAGACATGGCAACTTTTGTATACCAAGCTCTGAACGCAGCAGGCAAGACCCAGAAGGGGACCGTCGAAGCTGCGAGCTCCGAGGACGCGATTCAACGCATTAAGTCTCAGGGATACTTCCCGACCTCAGTCCAGCCTCAGAAAGAGAAAAAGGGCAAAGGCGATACCACCGGAGCTGCCGCAGCTGCTGCAGCAGATAGTAAGAAAAAGAAGAAGAAAAAGAAAAAAGGTGGCGGGATTACCATCGGTGGTGTGAGCAACAAAAACATGACGCTCTTCACGCGTCAGCTCTCGACACTCCAG
>WUAJ01000297.1 GCA_009827215.1 Phycisphaeraceae bacterium | reverse complement strand
CTTGACACCACAGCTAGTGACCCAGGTTGCTCGTGAAATACCTCGAATCTCGCTCTCCGAGGAGTCCCGAGCAACGATTGAGCAATGCCGAGCGAGTTTGGAATCCGTGCTCAATGACGGCTCCCCCCACTACGGTATCAACACTGGGTTCGGATCACTATCAAATCAACGAATCGAGCATGAGGATCTAGAGAATCTCCAAAGGAATCTGATCCGTTCTCATGCTGCGGGTGTTGGAGATCCACTCGAGGACGAGATTGTTCGTGCGATGATGTTTGTTCTGCTCTGCTCATTGAGCAGAGCGAAGTCCGGAGTGCGTGTTCAACTCGTCGAACTCCTTATTTCTATGCTGAATCACGGCATCACTCCGATTGTTCCCGAACTCGGTTCAGTCGGAGCATCCGGCGATCTTGCACCACTCGCTCATGTCGCTCAAGCAATGATTGGCGAGGGGAAAGTCAGGGTCCAAGGGCGGGAAGTGGACGCTCTTGCTGCATTACAAGACGCCAGCATCAAACCAATCACACTCAAAGCGAAGGAAGGGCTCGCGCTCATAAACGGCACTCATCTGATGACGGCCCGATTCTCCCTCATTTACCAGGATCTCGAACAACTCATTGATGCCGCATTAATCGCCAACGCAATGTCGATCGATGCGGCTCGCGCTTCGCATGGATACCTCGATCCGCGGATCTATGAGGCACGAAACCAACCCGGTGCATCGGAGGTCGCAACAACAATGCGATCGCTCCTAGACGGCAGTACGATTGTTGAATCGCACGCAGAGAATGATCCACGCGTTCAGGATCCGTACTCATTCCGTTGCGCCCCGCTGGTGATGGGGGCGGTGCTCGATTCGCTGAGATCTTGCCAGTCCAGCTTGCTCAATGAACTTGGTGCAGTCACTGACAATCCACTCATCTTTGAGACGACGAAGGAAACACCAGACATTGTTTCAGCAGGATGTTTCCATGGCATGCCGATCGCGCTGCCGCTGGATACGCTCGCGATCGGTATTGCGCATCTTGCAGGTATCTCCGAGCGCCGCATGTACCATATACTCTCGGTGTTTGATCCCGAATCACAACTCCGAGCATTCATGAGTCCCAAGCCCGGAGTCATGTCCGGATTTATGATCGTTCAGTACGCAGCCGCGGCGATTTGCAATGAACTCATCGGTCTCGCGAACCCCGCGAGTGTCGCAAATCTGTCAACCTGTGCCGGGATGGAAGATTACAACTCATTCGGTCCCCGCAGCGCTGCCAAGGCAAGCAGGGCGCTCAAACTCGCCCGATCCGTGATTGCATCTGAGTTGCTTTGCTCCGCTGAAGGGATTGAGTGTCATCGTCCGCACACTTCGGGTCATCGCATCGAGGCTGCGATCAAAGCCATCCGCGAGGTTGTCCCACCACTCACTGAGGACCGGACTCCATCACCTGATATCGCTGCGATTGAGGGGCTGATTCGCAATGATCGCTTCGCATTCGAACTCTGATCCCCTACTATTTCGAATCAGAAACGGAACACCATCATGAGCATGATTCAAGCATCATCGTTAATCCCAGAACCCCAAGACCGTGTCATCCGAGCCCCTCGGGGAACTGAAAAAACATGCTCGACTTGGCAAGCAGAAGCCGCGATGCGCATGCTCATGAACAACCTTGACCCTGAGGTCGCTGAGCACCCACAATCGCTCATTGTCTATGGCGGACGAGGACAAGCCGCGCGTTCATGGGAATCCTACGACGCAATCATTCAAACCTTGCAAAGGCTTAAACCAGACGAGACTCTGCTGGTCCAGTCCGGGAAGCCTGTAGGTGTTATCCAGACACATACAGACGCGCCGAGAGTCATGATCGCGAACTCAAACCTTGTTCCGCATTGGGCAACCCAAGATCATTTCGATGAACTCGCTTCCAAGGGACTCATGATGTACGGCCAAATGACCGCAGGATCATGGATCTATATAGGTACGCAAGGCATCCTGCAAGGCACATTTGAAACTTACGCGCAGTGCGCACGTGATCATTTCTATGGGACCCTTGCGGGAACACTGAATGTCACAGGTGGATGCGGCGGGATGGGCGGCGCTCAACCGCTCGCAATTACCCTCAACGGCGGAACAGGACTCATCGCGGATGTCGATCGCACAAGACTTCAGAGACGACTCGAAGACGAGTACCTAGACGAGTTAGTCGATGATCTGGATGCTGCAATTGATCGTGCAATGGAACTCAAAGATCAGAAAGCGGCTATCTCTGTGGGCTGGGAAGGCAACGCAGTTACCCTTCTCGAGCGACTCATTGAACGCAACATCATTCCTGACACGCTGACGGATCAAACCAGCGCCCACGATCCACTTCAAGGATATTGCCCGATCGAGTACACCTTCGAGCAAGCAGAGCAGGCGCGACAAGAGGACAGTGCCGCGTATCAACAAAAATCACTCGCATCGATGCGTCGGCATGTTGAAGCGATGGTCAAGCTCCAAACACTCGGCGCGATCACCTTCGACTACGGAAACAACATCCGTCAGAGAGCGTTCGATGAAGGATTTAAAGACGCGTTTGCGTTCCCGGGCTTTGTTCCGGCGTATATCCGCCCTCAGTTCTGCTTGGGGAGAGGACCGTTCCGTTGGTGTGCTCTTTCAGGTGATCCAATCGATATT
>WUAJ01000296.1 GCA_009827215.1 Phycisphaeraceae bacterium | reverse complement strand
GCGATGGCCGTGGGGATCTCAGGGACCATCGCGTTGATCTACCAGCTGACCAATACGATCCGAATGAAGTTTGATGAACGGAATCGTGAAGAATCTGAGCACTCACAACAAGCAGATCTCAAAGGGTCAAGAGCCTTGGTGCCTGTTGTGATCGTGTTTGTGGCGCTTATCGGGGTCTCACTCATTGGTTGGATCGGGCTCGATGGAACGAAGCTCGCGCAGTCGCAGATTCAGCAGCGCAGCCAACTCGGGGTTCCCGCGATCAATCAGATGTTGTTCGACGCTGATGGCGACAACCAACGGCTCGGGATGGTTGGATCCTCCTACGCGATCCTTCGTTTCATCCCTGGATTCGAGAAGCGTGCGGTGTTTATGCCTCCTACTCAATTCAAAGCATTCGAGGGGCATTGGTACGACACCAACATCACCGGCTTCATCGTGCGAGACATCGGACATGTCGCCGACGACAAACGCATCATCGAAGAATACAAGCGTCTCGTTGAGCTCGGAATGCTCATCGAGCTTGGGGAACACGCGAACTGGCATGTTGCGGTCAAAGGCTTTGATGCAGAAACAGAGACGCCTTCACCCCTGAGATACAGCGAGATGACTCCGCCCAAGCCACTCTTGGAAGAGTAATCGTCTTCTCTTAGGTCGCTGAGAGTACAGTCTGAGGCCGTGTGACCAACGGGAGTGACCACTGCTGAGGGAAGTAAATCCCTCGTTCCCAGCAGGGCTCTGTGTGATAATCCGGCTTTGCGAATCCCGCATTACTGAGTTGTTCTTCCAAGCCATGCTTGTTGAAGATGCGCATCTCAAGCGTCGCGCCCTCTCCGCCGTGGAAGACCAGGTCGCGGAATTCCTGTGTCCGACCGTCGCGTGTGGTGTTGATGAGAACAGGATTCTTCCGATCTTTGGTGATCGTGAACTCGTGGAGTTCTGGGAAATGCTCAACCGTATGTTCCGCAAGCGAGAACGGAACGCTGAACACAAAGACTCCTCCCGGCTTGAGCAGCTTGCGCGCATTCTCAAACGCGATATTGACTGGAGGCGCGACATGCTCGAAGACATCGGTTGAGATCAGAAAGTCCAGAGTCCCGATTAAAGATGGATCTGGATTCGTGATATCCACCATCGGCTCACGATCGTAATAGGTGTTCGTATACGAGAACAGTTTCGCAAGATGCTTGGCATACGGCTCCCAATCACTCATCCCCATCCCGACGATTGATTTATCGGGTTCCATCTCAGTGAGCGACAGACTCTCCCCGAAGAGTTCCATGCTCAGGAGATGAACAATCGATCGCATGCGCACGGTCGAGTTACACTTTGAGCAAGATCCTGTCTCGCGACCAAACTGATCCTGATGTACGCGATTGCGCTGCCCGCAGATATTGCACTCAAACTCGATCATGTCCATGTTTGTATACCACCGTTATCTGTTGAAGCCTGATAGAGATGCTGATTCTACACCTCTGAACACAATGGATACCCGTAATGATTGAGCGCATCGCATATCTGCTCGTCGGTAAACTCCTGATCTTCTTGCGTGAGCTCTTCTTTCCATCGTCCTAGGTTCAGGTTTGTTCTCTGCACAAAGGCATCCGTGTTCCCTCCGGCACCTGACCCATCATGATCTTTAATCGTGTGTGCATCGACAGATGCGTACTCTTCCAGATACTCAACCACTTGCAGGTGCTGATCAAGCCCAAGCGATTGAAAGAGCCTCTTGGTCACTCCAATCGCATCCTCGACCAAATCCTCATACTTCACACAACGGATCAACGCGGAATCTGTGCGCTCGATAAGCGCTCGGTTGTGATCGTCAAATATCTTCCAGTTGTTGAGCGAATCTTGGTATGAGTCTCCGCTCATCTTGGCGATTGACAAAGCCGCATCTCTCGGATCACGAGCAAGATGGATATAGATCGCATCCTGATAGACCTGCTCAAGCAGGTCGAAGCATGTAAAGAGATGAGGATGCTTATCGCCGTAGTAAGCGATCTGATCGCTTTCAATACCAGTATCCGATTCCTGCTGAGCGACTTGAGCATAGAACTGTTCGATCAATCTCCGGCTCTCGTCTCGTAAGACATCTGACCAGACTTTGTAATATGACTTTCCGAAGATGATTCCTTCGGAAATGCCGACATGACTACGCCGGATCAACTCACCCAACTGGAGAAACACAGCGGATTCGTTCGTCATGATCACCTTCGGATGTGCATTGAGAATTCTGCACAGGAAAGTAGTCCCCGAACGAGCCGCGCCGAATAGGAACAATGGTTTAGCGCCGGCAAGTATTGCATTCGCATTTTGCCGAGTTGACGCTGAGCTGGGTGTTCCTGGGGTCATACTGATCGTTTCATGTCAAGGGAAGATCGATTCGACTCGAGCTCAGCGTGCTGTAGCTTTGACCGCGCCGGGTTTGCCGCGTTCACAATGCGGTACCCAGGTGCCCCACTTTGATTCATAGTACTCTTTGTTCTTCACAAACAACCGATCCTTCCGCGAAGACCCGATCTTGTTGAAGCTCGCTGATAAGTGATGATGAACGAAGATATCGTTGGCGCAGCACACACGCAGACCGAGCTGGCGGACACGTTGACAATAATCATCATCCTCAAAGAATCCGAGACCAAAGTTCTCGTCCAGATCACCAATCT
>WUAJ01000295.1 GCA_009827215.1 Phycisphaeraceae bacterium | reverse complement strand
TCGAGACCACCGCATCCACACTCGACTCACCTTTCGACTCGATAAGCACCTCTAAGGATCGTCTCATCAAGGGTAATGCCTCTTCATATCGCCCAACCCTGGAATACAGAGCTCCGAGGTTCGCTCGGCACGCCGCGGTGTTCTGGTTCTCCCCAAAAACCTGTTCAAGCCGAGGGAGGGCTTCCCGATATATCGCGATCGCCTGTTCATTGAAGCGATTCTGAGCGAGGTAAGCGCCGTATGCGAGTTTGGCACTCAGAGTTGTTGCGTGATCGGGTCCTTGTTCTCGTTCAAGCTGTGCAATTGTCTCTCGATGCTGTGCATCTGTTTCGTCACTGGGACCACCTTCGAGGGATTCGTAGTTCAGTGCGAGGCGTTTCGCTTCGAGTGTTTTTTCATGATTCGGTCCATGAATGTCTGCTCGTATGAGTTGGGCCTGCTTCGCTATTGTCGCCGCTTCAGAATAGCTATAGAAATCCGCAAGCACATACGCTTTCTCGATCATCGCCTTTGTCGTGACAAGCGGATCAGATCCAAACCATTGAGTTGATTGCTCGATCGCACGATCAATCATTTGAATTGCCTGACTCCGCTCTCCTTGAGACGCAAGTATCCGCGCTGCGGTGCCCATCGCGTCGATGTTGTACGCACTCGGCATATCAGTTCCGTCAAAGTATGCGAGTGCTTCATCAATCTGTTGCTCAGCGCGTTCGAGATCGGTCAGTTTCAGATACACGCCTCCGAGAATCGTCTGGAGCTCTGCGCGGAGTTCGCGGTCCTGATCAAATCTAGTAGGGACCGAGATGCTCGCGAGATTGATTCCCTCGGTAATGGTCGCATTGGGTCCCAGCCGTTCAGGTGCTGCGGACATCAGGACATCACTGAAGAGAAAGTCGCGGATCCGGTTCGACCGAGACTCCGCGAGTCTTGCCGCATCCCGCTCACGGATCGCTTCACGCGCTTGAACGATTGAGATTCCAGTCCCTAAGCCCATGCCCACAACCGCGATCAACACGCCCGCGGTGAGGGCTTTGTTCCGCCGTATGAACCTTGATGTGGTGTAATACAGACCCGGAGTACGCACACTGATTGGTTTGTGCTCAAGTACCCTCCGAAGATCTTCCGCAAGTGCAGCGGCGGACTGGAATCGCCGAGTTGAATCGGGCTCGAGTGCCGCGTGCACGATGGTATCGATGTCACCTTTGAGTGATCGATCAACGCTGCTGATTCGTCTTGGAGGCTCGAATCGGATTTTCCGAGCGGCTTCCGGAAGCGAGCAAGTCGTGAGATCATGCGGGAGCACGCCGACGAGTAGTTCGTAGAGGACGACCCCGAGCGCATACACATCCGAACGGATATCGATGTTCGTTTGGTCTCCCTCAACCTGCTCAGGACTCATGTATGCGATGGTCCCGATCAGTTGACGTTCACCAGTTTTATGCTGAGTGATTTGCTGTTCGAGCTCCGATGCACGCGCGACCCCGAAGTCAAGGACTTTGGGCTGTCCGCAAGTACTGCCGTCGTCCTCGACAAGTATGTTGCTTGGTTTAAGATCCCGGTGAATCACCCCATTCAGATGCGCGTGATGCACCGCATCGCAAATTTTCGCGACGAGTTCTAGTTTCTGATTGCGGGAGAGTTGCTCGGAATTGGCATGCTCTAAAACAGGGCTCCCATTGATCAGTTCCATCGCAATGTACTGGGCATCTTCTATGCCACCATCAATCTTGGCCGAGCCCGCATCGTACACATGGGCAATCCCTGGATGACGCAAACGCGCGAGCAGCTGAGCCTCGAGAGTAAATCGCTGCATGATGGACGAGCCTTCATGCTGACGCCGGAGCACTTTGACCGCAATCCGGCGTTCTGGGTGGGACTGGGTTGCTTCATAAACAACGCCCATCGCTCCTTGCCCGAGCACCCTTTGCACCCCATATTTGCCAATTTTCCTGGGAGTCAGTTCGTCAGCGGTTATCCCAGCCTCGCCGTGCATCGGTGATCGATCCAGTTCTTGGGCCATAGTACCGGCATCAGCCAGAAGCATTCTGCGAACCTCATCCCGGATCGATTCATCATCGCAAGCGGTATGTAGGAACTCATCCTGTTGCTCAGTCGTGAAATCAAGTGCTCGTAAGAAGAGATCCTTGATGATTTCATGCCGATCCTTCATTCGCTCTGCTCCGTATTGAGTTTGCTCGCTAGCCAAGCTCTCGCAACCCGCCATTGACGCTCAAGTGTCGCTGTAGAGACTCCCATTACATCTGATGCCTGTGCGATGGTTAATCCACCAAAGTAACGGAGTTGTACAAGCTCGGCTTGCCGTTGATCAACTGCCTCCAATGCTTCGAGCGCCTCGTGCAGCGCAAGCACATCGATCTGTCCAACACCTGATTCTTGCTCCGAAACTCCTGCGAGCGTGACACGATGTCTACCACCTCCTCGTTTCTGAGTCTGTTTCGCTCGGGCGTGATCGATCAATAGCTGCCGCATGGTAACAGATGCCAGCGCGAGTAAATGATTCTGATTGTTTGGGAATTGCTGTGATGAGCCGTCAATTTTTAGGTACGCCTCGTTTACAAGCGCGGTCGCTTGAAGTGTGTGTGCAGAGGGTTGATGATGCATCATGCTTTGAGCAACCCGACGAAGCAGTTCATACAGTGATTCAAAGTCAATCTCTTGATCGTTCCCAAGTCTGGTCTGTCTTTCAATATCGGAAG
>WUAJ01000294.1 GCA_009827215.1 Phycisphaeraceae bacterium | reverse complement strand
AGTGATTCAAAGTCAATCTCTTGATCGTTCCCAAGTCTGGTCTGTCTTTCAATAGCATTTTTGATTTGAGAAGTTGGAAGATCCATTACTTTTCTCGCGCAAGATCGATAAGAAACTTGTGAGCCAGCATGCTGCATCTTACTCTATCTGATCAGTGCATAGTTGACAGAAAAGATCAGAATGTATGGAATATGAACATAGTCCTACAGAACAGTTCACATTGAATCATTCTTACTCTACGAGCGTCTGTATCTGAGATGATGGGAATGATTGAAATATCAAGAATGAGTGATACTGATTGCAAGCTCGGTTAAAGAGCTCGGAGAAAGTAGACCCACAGAATCACCGAAAAACGAGCCAGATACTCTTTGTCCACTACTCAAATAGCAATCGGATGTTCTTGCTCTCGCATACGAGCACGCTAGAGGGCTGAGAAACTCATTCCTGGTTGTATGAATACCATCTCCTATGGATGATTGGCAGCTATCTTGGACCAGTGAGCGTTCGATCCTTGTGAGCACAACGAAAGGTGCAACTCAACTCACTCCCACGAGTCAGCTTGCTGATTGGATTCATTCTCAGCACTCATCGAATATCCGATCGGTGATCCCATCTGCAACTGGTGTGCTCATCGAGTTTGACATCATCAAGTGTTCACCGAACGACCCTTGGGAGATTACAACGCAGATCATCGAATCATTCGTACAGAGATATCCCGATCCATCATTCGAAACGAGTAGTCGTGATATCCTGATCCCTGTATGTTATGAAAAACAGTGCGCGCCTGATTTGGATCGTGTTTCCTGTCAGCTCAAATGTGATCCGAGTACGGTCATTGAACTGCATACATCAGTTCAGTATCGTGTAGATTCTATGGGATTTATGCCCGGATTTGGATACATGAGTTCAACTCATGAGTCTTTGCATCTCACTCGCATGAAAGTGCCTCGGACACGAGTGCCCGCTGGGAGTGTTGGGATCGCTGAATATATGACCGCTGTCTATCCACATCAGAGTGCCGGAGGCTGGCATCTCATCGGGCGAACTCCTCTGCAACTCTTTGATTCGTTCCAAGCATCGCCAGCACTTTTACGCGTAGGTGATCGAGTCCGGTTTGAACAGATAACGCTTGATGAGTTTGAGAAATATACAGAGGCCGAGGCAACTAGAGGCATCTCATGGGGATGATCGAAGTCATTCATCCCGGAGTCTTGAGCAGTGTGCAGGATGCTGCCCGAGAAGGCTATGTTGATGTAGGCGTTCCGAAGAGTGGGGCTGTTGATCAAGTCGCACTTCGTATCGGAAATCGCTTACTCAATAATTCTGACTCTGATGCCGCTATCGAAATGACAATGTCGGGCGGAGAGTACAAGTTCAGTACTTCATCTGTAATCTGCTTGACAGGTGCAATTGCTGAGGAAGCAATCGTGATGAAGGGTGAGATCAAAGCGCCGATTCGTCATCAACAACCAGTTGAGATTCCTCGGGACTGCACGCTCAAGATTGGGAGATTTGTCAATGGATTCCGAGGCTACCTATGTGTCCTCGGCGGTATTCAATCTCCTTCCGTGCTGGGGAGCAAATCCTCCCTCGTTTCTCTTCCAGATGCCGGTCTAGGCAGAGCATTAAGGCCGGGTGATCGATTGCAGATTGGGAAGAACCAGGTGTGTACTTTGGATTTCACAAGTTCGCGGATTTCGCAGGAAGAACAACCAACCCTTGATGGCGTTCGGGTGTTGCGGGTTGTGCCTGGTGCCCATTTCGATTTGTTCAGTGAGCAGCAGCGTGAAGCATTGAATAATCTGACGTTCATGATTTCTGATGAAAGCAATCGAGCAGGCGTGCGTCTGTTGGATGCTGTAATCCCTGGGAAGCTGCCAATCAATGTTCCAAGCGAGGCAGCATTACCTGGATATATACAAGTCCCCCCGTCTGGAGCGCCGATCATACTTGGTGTAGATGGTCCAACTACTGGTGGATATCCAGTCATCGCAAGTGTTATAGAAGTGGATCTGCCAGTGCTGGCGCAATGCGCTCTGCGTGAGCAGATTAGGTTTTGTTGGATCAGCCGTGAAGAAGCTCAACAGGCGTTGAGGAATCAATACCAACTGATTCAATCTGTCAAGCCTCTCCATCCGGTGCAGATGGGAATGGGCGTTCGAGGATCAGACTGGCCGAAAGTCATTCTGAGTTGTGATACTGGAGAAGCGTCTGCAGGCACCGGGCGCGATCGAGAGATGGCGTTGCTTTCCTATGTGTCAGCAGTGAGTATTGCCTGTGGCGGACACGCCGGTGATGAAGAGTCGATTCGAGAACTCATCACCGCAGCGTGTGCATATGGATGTGTGATCGGTGCACATCCCTCGTATCCAGACAGAGCAGGGTTTGGTCGGCGTGCTATCGATATCAGCCGAGCAGATTTGGGGTATTCGATCAAAAATCAACTCAAGACATTCTCTCGAATCGTGGGTGAGTGTAATGCCACTGTGTCATACATAAAGGCTCATGGAGCGCTCTATCACGCACTTGCCCGTGACACATCAATGGCTCGATGGTATTGGGATATATGCTCATCGATCTTCCCGCAGGCGCAGTTCGTGGGACCGCTCGGATCAGCAACACTGAACGCTTTCCGATCTTTAGGTATCCCAGTGCTCGGCGAGGGGTTCTGTGACCGTGTGTATAATGCGGACGGGACACTGCGATCACGCAGTGCTGAAGA
>WUAJ01000293.1 GCA_009827215.1 Phycisphaeraceae bacterium | reverse complement strand
TCGCTCGCAACGCCGAACGCAGCGCCGTCGCGGGTCTCAAGAATCAACTCATCGCATCCGCATCCGATACCGAACGAGCGTACTGGCAGCTCGTTCTCGCATACAAGCAGGTCATCATCCGTTCCAAGCTCCTCGAGCGAGGCATCGAGGTCCGTGATGACATCAAAGCACGCCGTGTTCAGGATGCTCGACAAGCACAGGTCGCCGATGCGGTCGCGCGCGTCGAACGACGACGCTCGGATCTGCTCACCGCAAAGACCACACTCCGGAACGCGAGCGACAACCTCAAACGGCTCATGAACGACGATCGGATCCCAGTGGGTTCGGAAATCTTGCTTGTTCCTGGAGACGACTCTGCTGTGGAGACACTCTCGATCTCTCTGCTAGACGCGATCGACACTGGGATCCAGCATCGTCCTGAGGTTGAGCAATCGATTCTCGGCATCGATGATTCCACGATCCGCGAGAATGTCGCACGAAACGCGAAGCTCCCAACACTCAATCTCACGGCCCAAGCTCGGATGCTCGGACTCGCGGATTCGATCTCCGATGGATACGACGATGCGATCTCGAATCGATTCATCGACGATTGGTTGATTGGATTGACCTTCGAGCAACCAATCGGGAATCGTGCGGGAGAAGCTGGATTCCGCAGAGCACGATTAGAGCGCATGCAATCGATCGTCGGATACCGCCGCACGATCCAAGGCATCGTGCTTGATATCAAGAACGCACTCAACGCCGTGGTCACGAATCACGCGCTGATCTCACAATCGACACTCTCACGCGTCGCGCAGGGAGAGGCACTCCGAGCGCTCATTGTCGAGAAAGAACTCACCAACGCGGGATACTCTGTCGAACGCTTGAACCTCGAGCTCAATCAGCAGGAATCACTCGCGAATGCGGAACTCGCTGAAGCGCAGGCGCTGGTCAACTACAACTCCGCGATGGTGGATCTGTACCAAGCGATGGGGACAACGCTCGATCGCAATCGGATCGACTTTATCGTCCCTGATGCGAACCAACTGAATCCGGGCGAATCGGTCGGCGAGTACAAGATCGACGAGCAGGATGACGCCGTCCAAGATGAGTCTGCGAACGATGACTGAGACGCTTGAGGGTCCTGAGGCAATCGTTGCCGCCGTTGCTCGTCTGGGACTTGGTGAACCGATCGCGTTCCCAACGGAGACTGTCTACGGCTTGGGCGCTGATGCTCTGGACGAAGACGCTGTCGCGCGGATCTTTGCGCTCAAGGGACGCCCGTCAACCAATCCGCTCATCGTTCATGTCTCTGGCGCCGAGATGGTGGACGAACTCGTGGAGGAATGGACGAATGAGGCACAACTGCTCGCTGACGCATTCTGGCCCGGCGCTCTCACATTGGTTCTCAACAAATCGGAACGAGTCCCTGACATCGTCACCGCTGGAGGACCAACTGTCGCCGTACGCTGTCCAGAACATCCGCTCGCACTGGGACTCATCGAAGCGTACGGCAAACCGATCGTTGGTCCCAGCGCCAATCCATCCGGACGAATCTCCCCCACCACGGCGGAACATGTCGAGATGGGATTCGAGGGACAGGACCTGCTGATCCTCGACGGCGGGAGTTGTCGCGCGGGGATCGAATCCACGGTCGTCGATCTGACTTCCGAAGAACCTCGCGTACTGCGTCCCGGCGTCGTAACAGTTGCACAGATCGCACGCGTGCTTGATCAGGATGTGCGGATTGATCACCAGGAATCGGGGATTACCAAATCCCCAGGAGTGCTGGGAGCGCACTATCAACCGACCAAGCCGACGCGACTTGTATCAAGCGATGAGGTCGCTCAATCCGGACCAGATATCTTCGTGATCGCGTGGTCAATCGAGGTTTTGGGCGATTCGCAGAGTGGACACATTCTCCCAGCTGACCCGCACGGATTCGCGCGTGGTCTGTATAACGCGATGCACGAGGGAGATCTTTCTACCGCATCCCAGATATGGATCGAGCACCCTCCGAAATCGGACGAAATAGGATCAGAAGATGCTCAAATCTGGCACGCGATCATGGAAAGATTGACCCGCGCGTGTCAATAGTACATGAGGAGGAATCTGAACCATGTCCACAAACGCAACCGCTGATCAACCCGCTACGCACAAGGGAACACATATGTCGTCGAAACTGTCTATCGCTCTCGCTCCTGGTGACGGGATCGGACCTGAAATCACCCAAGCATGTCTCAAGGTCTTCGAAGCCGCGGGCGTGATGGATCATGTGGACTTCGTCGAAGTCTCGATGGGTGAAAAAGAGTTCAACGCCGGAAACTCCTCAGGGATCGCGGACGATGCGATCCAAGCGGTTGAGAATCTCGGAATCCTTTACAAAGGACCGATGGGCACTCCGACCGGCGGCGGAGGCAAATCCATCAATGTCACGCTCCGCAAAGCGTTCGGCGCCTTCGCAAACCTGCGTCACTTCCAGACCCTCCCAGGCGTGGAAACGGTCTACTCCAAAGCCGGTTACGACATCGATTTCCATGTTGTCCGCGAGAATGTCGAAGACACCTACGGCGGGATCGAGCACCGACTCCTCACTGATGTCGTCCAGAACCTCCGCCTCATCACGGCTCCAGGTTCTGACCAAGTCCACAAGTTCGCGTTCGAGACCGCTCGTTCGCTCGGACTCGACAAGATCTACTGTGGTCACAAAGCGAACATCATGAAGCTCACCGACGGCATGTTC
>WUAJ01000292.1 GCA_009827215.1 Phycisphaeraceae bacterium | reverse complement strand
CGATCCCTCGTGATGCCCCGGTGACAATAGCGACTCGTTGATCGGTCATGATTGATTCTCGTTTCGTATGCAAACGCCGGCTCAGGAGACGGCTTCGGGTTCGTTGTGTGCTTGGACCTTGGTCCCTTTGCTGATCCGGCGCATCATGCCGCCGAGTGTCTTCCCTGGCGCCAGCTCGTGGAACGACGCCTCGCTGTGATGCTCGACGAGGTACTCACAGCACGCCGCCCAACGCACAGGGGAGGTCAACTGATCGACCAATCGCTGACGGATCGAGTCCGCATCGCTGTCGTGCGGCTGGAAAGTGACATTGGACATCACCGTGCAGCTTGGGGCATTGATCGTGGTCGCCGCGAGTGCTTCAGCGAGCTGATCCGCGGCTGGTTTCATGAACGGCGAGTGGAACGCGCCAGCAACACTCAATCGCGTCGCGCGGAGTTTCATCTCGCTTGCAACAGTCTCCGCACGATCGCACGCCGCGGATGATCCTGAGATCACCACCTGCCCCGGCGCGTTGAAGTTCGCCGCGACGAGAATGTCGCCCTCGCGTGCTTTGTCGCAAACCTCGTTCGCTTGCGATTCGTCCGCGCCGATCAGCGCGACCATCGAGGAATCCGCCGCTTCCGCGGCTTCCTGCATCGCCTTCCCACGAAGCGCGACGAGCTTCAGTCCGTCCTCGAAGCTGAACGCCTCAGCAATATGCAACGCTGTGTACTCTCCGAGCGAGAGTCCAGCGGTCGCGGCGATGTTGAGCTCGCTCTTGGTCAGGTTCTCGCCGTCGAGCCAACCCGCGAGACACGCGATCGACGCGGTGTAGATCGCCGGCTGCGAAACATCGGTGCGATTGAGCGAATCCGCGGGACCCTCGAAGCACAGCGTCGAGAGCGGAGCGCCCAGCGAATCGCCGAGCACGGCATCCGCTTGCTGGAAGATCGCGCGAGCCGCTTCGGAAGTCTCGCTCCAGAGCTTGCCCATCCCAACAACCTGGGCACCCTGACCTGGACAAAGAATGATGTTGTTCATCGCTATTACCCCTATAGAAAGTTGAGATCGCCACTCAGAGCTGCCAGAGCGAGGAGCCCCAGGTCAATCCCGCGCCGAACGCGAGGAACATGACCTTCTGACCCGGCTTGATTTTACCCGCCTGCACCAGCTCATCAAACACCAGAGGCACCGACGCGCCCACGGTGTTCCCGAGCCGATCGATGTTCACCAGCAGCTTCTCCGCAGGGATCCCGAACCGCTCGCGCGCCGAATCCAAGATCCGTGAGTTCGCTTGGTGACAGATGTAATGATCCACCTCATCCGCACCGATCCCGGCATCTTCAAGAGTGTCCGCGATGACCTCCTGGAACTTGCTGACCGCGAACTTGAAGACCGCTTGCCCGTTCATCTGGACCTTGTCGAGCTTGCGCTCGTCGAACAACTCCTGCTCCACAAAGTCGTGCTTGCACGACGGGATGAACAACTGCTTCGCCCCCTCGCCATCGGCGTGCATGCGATGCGCGATCATGCCTTTGGATGCATCCTCGCTCGCGCGGAGCACCATCGCCGCGGCGCCATCACCAAACAGGATCGCGGCTCCTCTGCCGTAGTCGGAATAATCCAAGTGACGCGTCACCGTGTCCGCACCGATCACCCCGATGGTCTTGTACATCCCCGAGCGGATGAGCGCATCAGCGATCGAGATGGTGTAGACATATCCCGAGCACGCCGCGTTGATGTCCATCGCGCCGATCTGGTTGCATCCCAAATCACGAGCGACCACACACCCTACTGAAGGTGTCGGAGAATCGGGAGTCATGGTCGCGACGAGCAGCAGATCCAACTCTTTCGGGTCCACTCCAGCGTTCTTGAGTGCTTTCCCCATCGCGCCAGTCGCGAGATCGGTAGTCTTCTCGCCGTTGGCCATATCCGCACGACGGCGCGTATGAATCCCAGTGCGCTTGGTGATCCACTCATCCGAAGTGGTCATGAGCTTCTCGAGGTCTTGGTTGGTGAGTTTCCCTTCTGGGAGATGGGTCGCGGATCCAATGATCTCAACGCCGACCCGATTGGGCCCGCCTGCTTGTGTGTCCATGCGGGGTTCCCTTACTCAAAAACCGCTTTAGGCAGGCTCGCCTTGAAGCGCTCGTTCTGCTTGCGCCAGACGCTCAACGATCGCGTCATTGATGTGACCATTGACATACTCAACAGTCTTGAGAATCGCGTTCTTGATTGTACGAGGCTCAGACGAGCCGTGCGCGATCATCATCACGCCATTGACTCCAAGAAGCGGCGCCCCGCCGTGCTCGTGGTAATCGTTCTTCGCATAGATGGTCTTGACGACCGGCTCAAACTTGAGCGCCAGCTGAGGGTCCTGCTCGTAGATCTCCGTCGCGATCGCTTGGAACAAGCTCTTCGCCATACCTTCAGCCATCTTGAGCAGCGTGTTTCCGAGGAAGCCGTCCGTCACGATGACATCCGCTTTGCCCGCGAAAAAGTCTCGACCCTCGACGAATCCGACGAAATTGATGCCCGGAGAGTTCCGCAACAGTTCCGCGGCTCCCTTTGCGAGTCCCGACCCCTTGGATTCTTCTGATCCGATGTTCATCACGCCGACTCGTGGAGATTCGACGCCGTGAATCTTGTTCGCGTAGACCTCAGCCATCAATCCGTACTGCCAGAGATCGGAAGACGGTCGG
>WUAJ01000291.1 GCA_009827215.1 Phycisphaeraceae bacterium | reverse complement strand
AGGTGACCTACGGATCATCGACACCGATGGAACCACCAACCTCGGAGCAGCGTTTGAAACCACACAAGTCGCTGAAGCTGACGGCGAGAGCGTTCGGACCACAGTCTCCGCGTTTGATTCGCTCGGAACATCAGTACTCGTCGATGTGGTGATGGTCCTCGACTCAACCCCCAACAGTGGGCCAGTCTGGCGCTACTTCGTCGAATCGGGTGATGACACAGATCTGGATATCTCCGTCGCGACGGGCACACTGCAGTTCGATACAGAGGGTCAGATCGATCCGCTGAATAACTCAGTGCAAGTCACCATCGATCGGATGAACACAGGCGCGGACACGCCGTTGTCATTCAACCTCAACTTCCTCGCTGAGAACGGGCAGACCACATCGCTCGCAACAGGATCGACCCTGATCGGATTGACCACTGATGGTCTCCCCCCAGGAACTCTCGAAACCTTCGCGACTGGAGATGACGGCACTGTCGTAGGACGATTCTCGAACGGTGCGATCCGAACGATGGGGCAGGTCGTTCTCGCGAAGTTCTCAAACCCTGCAGGTCTTGTGGATCAGGGAGGGAACCTGTTCACAACTGGACCGAACTCAGGACCCGCCGCGATTGCGAATCCAGGTCAGATCGGATTGGGATCTGTGATAGCTGGCGCTCTCGAAGGATCCAATGTCGATCTCGGACAAGAATTCACGCAAATGATCCTGACTTCTACTGGTTACTCCGCGTCGTCTCGTGTTATCCGAACAACAGATGAGTTGCTCCAGCAGTTGTTGGTGCTTGGTCGATAATGACTACGGTTACGCGAGCAGGAAGCGAGCCCGATAACGGATCGGGCTTCCGGAGATTGTCATGATTTGTGTCACACGACTCAACGGACAGAAGTTTATTCTCAACGCCGAGCTTATCCGGACCGTTGAGGAGAACCCCGACACCATTATCACGCTTATTTCCGGCGAGCACATGGTCGTCAAAGAGTCCATGACCGAGATCGTCCGCAGATCCATCGATTACGGACGGCATCTCCGAAAGCTCTCTGAACCCGGATAATCCCACCCGATCACTTGTGCGGGTCCAGAATTCCACGATCAACCTGAATTTCGCTCACAGTCGCGTCGATACAGGCTCTGCACACCCACGGACGGGTGTTGTCGGAGGACGGACAAGTGGACATTGCAACCGTAGGCGGGCTCGCGATCGCAGCAATTTGCTGCTTCTTGTCGATCTTACTCGGCGGCGGTAATCCCATCGGAATGATCAACATCCCGTCAGTGATTGTTGTGTTTGGTGGATCAACCGGTGCTGTCATTGCCGCGTTCCCACTTGCAAAGTCGCTTGGTCTTCCAAGTCTTGTGATGAAAGCAGTCTTTGGGACTACCGCAGATCCTGCAGTGATCATCAAGGACATCGTCAAGTACGCCGAGATCGCTCGCCGTGAAGGCATCCTCTCCCTCGAGAACCACATCGAAGAAATGAGCGACGAGTTTATTGTCCGCGGGATCAAGATGGCCGTCGACGGCACTGATCCAGAACTCATCCGTGTCATCATGGAAACCGAACTCGAAGCGATGATGGATCGTCACATGCAAGGCAAGATGGTCCTCGATCAGTTTGGGAAGTACGCTCCCGCATTCGGGATGATCGGGACCCTCATCGGTCTGATCCTCATGCTGGGTTCTATGGAAGATCCTTCCACCATCGGTCCATCCATGGCAGTCGCTCTGATCACCACGCTCTACGGAGCGATCATCGCCAACGCGTTTGCTGGTCCGATCGGCGACAAGCTGTACTCAAAAGATCAAGAAGAGACACAGCTGAAAACAATCATCATCGCAGGTGTCATGTCCATCCAATCAGGTGACAATCCACGCGTCGTCGAGAGCAAACTCCTGACTTACCTCCCGCCTGCACAACGCGAGGAGTTCCTTGCTGAGCAAGCGGCATAAACGCATGGGAGTGCTGCGATATGGGTAAGAAAAAAGAACCACCAAAAGCAGAGGTCCCGGAGTGGGTGGTCACCTTTGGTGATCTGATGTCGCTCCTGCTCTGTTTCTTCGTGCTGCTGGTTTCATTCTCGGAGATGAAGAAACCACGCGAGTATCAGAAGGTCATCGATTCGGTCAACGAAGCGATGGGATTCAAAGGTGGAATGGGATTGGCGCACCTCATCGAGAGCGCCAACAACTCGATGGTCTCCAATCAAGAAGAACGCGCCCGACGAGACGGTGATATGCGTTCTACCAACGACAATACCGATCCGAACATTGAAGGACGAGAGACACTGGTCAATGTCGTCCAAGAGGGTGCTCGCCACGCAATCGGCGGCTCGATCATGTTCGAAGTTGGGAGCTTCGAGCTATCCAAGAGAAACCAAGACATGCTCCGTGATTCCGTCGCACCAAAGATCCGCGGCTTGAACTACATCTGTCCAGTCGTGGGTCACTCGTGGGGTCTGGAAGAGAAGCGCTCAGGACTCGGATTTGACGAGTTGGGATATCGCCGTGCTCAAGTGGTGAAGGATTTCTTGGTCCGGGAATGTGGTGTGGATGCATCGATTCTGAGGGTCGAATCAGCTGGGAATGCTGAGCCTATGTCTCTGAGCGCCAATTCCGGAGGAGCGAGCGGCTCGAACCGCCGAGTTCAGGTCTATCAGACTGGGCGCACGGTCTCACAGACGCATCCGGATCAGATCGGAAGAGCG
>WUAJ01000030.1 GCA_009827215.1 Phycisphaeraceae bacterium | reverse complement strand
ACCGTAACCTCTACGCAGATCAACACCACGGTCACTGTTCCCGACCAAGGCACAATCCTACTCGGCGTACAGCGCCTCGTGGACGAAGTTGAAGTAGAGACCGGCGTCCCAGTCCTCTCCAAGATCCCCATCCTCTCGCGATTCTTCTCGAACCGCATCGATGTGAAGGAAGAGAAGACACTCCTCGTGCTCCTCAAGCCGACCATCCTGATCCAGAACGAGGAAGAGGAACGCCACTTCCCAGGTCTACTCGATCAACTCGGCGGCTAATCGGTACAGCACTACAATCGAACCCCAAAAACTCACTTGGAACCGGCACTCAAGCCAGTTCCGAGTTTTTTTATGTCGCGGATTCTCACCTTGACTACCGCGGTATTTTCGCGCCAAACATGCTCTCATGTTCTATAGTGGGTGCGTCAGTTTCAGTACACGCATCAACGGGAGACGGCCGATGTCCGAGTCCAGACTTAGGATTTCCAAAATCGACGAGGTGACCCAGGTTGAGTTCATCGATCGCAACATTCTGGATGAAGCAAACATCCAAGCGATCAGTGATGAAATCAGTGGGTTGATCGACACGACCTCAACCCCTCAGATCCTGATCAACTTTGCGAATGTTGATCACTTGTCTTCCGCGGCTCTTGGGGCGCTGATCACCATCAACAACAAGACCAACGAAAAAGACGGCACACTCCGTCTCGCAAATATTGATCCGCAGATTTATGAAGTCTTCGTGATCACAAGGCTGAACAAACTCTTCAACATCCACGAGACGCTGAACGACGCGATGACACAGTTCAACGCGACGACCAACTAACCCGGATAAGAATGGGCGATCCAAGCACAAGCATCCCAGGATCAGAATCCGTGCAGTTGGTCAATGATCGTGATCAAATCAACGAGTTGATTGACCGGATTCTCAAGCTTGCCGTGGACGCGGGGCTCAAGGATGCCGCTCTGTTCGCAGTCCGACTCGCGATCGAAGAAGCAATCACCAACGCGTTCGTCCACGGCCACGAAGGACTCGATACAAACCTCCCTGTGACAGTCGAGTTTAAAGTCAGTGACGGCGATCTCCAAATCGCGATCGAAGACCAAGGACCTGGATTCACCCCAGAAGCACTCCCGGATCCCACACTCACAGAGAACCTCTCCAAACCATTCGGACGAGGTGTGATGCTCATGAAAGCATACATGACCGAAGTCGCATTCAACAGCCAGGGGAATAGGGTCAAAATGCGATACCTCGTATCCTGAATCCAAGCGGATTTCCCCGTCGAACACAGTCCAAAATCGTTGCTTGTTCAACCGGAATGGACTACAATCCTCATAAGAATGATTCTAAAACTCAGCCCGCTCACAGAGCGCGCGTGAGATCTGAAAGGATAAACCATGGGTGTCACACTCCCAATGTACCTGGACCATGCCGCGACGACCCCTTGTGATCCAAGAGTGGTCGAAACAATGATGCCATACTTTACCGACATCTTCGGCAATCCCGGCTCCCGCAACCATAGCTTCGGATGGGCCGCTGAAGAAGCCGTCAAAAAAGCACGCCAGCAAGTCGCTGATATCATCGGCGCCGACTCCAAGGAAGTGATCTTCACTTCTGGTTCTACGGAGTCCAACAACATCGCGATTAAAGGTGCCGCGAACATGTACGCGAAGAAGCCTGCAGGTGAGACTGGTCGTGGACACATCATCTCTGCGATTCACGAGCATAAAGCCGTGCTCGATCCGTGCAAGCGTCTCGAGAAGGAAGGCTTCGATGTCACTTACCTTGAGCCTGGTCCAGACGGACTGATCACACGCAACATGGTCGAGGGCGCCCTCCGCGACGATACCATCCTTGTGACCATCATGTGGGCCAACAACGAACTGGGAACCATCAACGAGATTCCGGAGATCGGCGAACTCTGTCACAGCAAGGGCGTGGTCTTCCACACCGACGCGACGCAGTGGGTTGGCAAAATGCCTACCAATGTCAAGACCGACAACATCGACCTGCTCTCACTCTCTGGTCACAAAATCTACGGACCAAAGGGTGTTGGCGCACTCTATGTCCGTCGTCGCAAACCACGCATCCGTTTGACCGCGCTCCAAGAAGGCGGCGGACAAGAACGAGGCTTCCGTTCAGGCACGCTCAATGTCACCGGCATCGTCGGTCTTGGGAAAGCATGCGAACTCTGCGCCCAATCCATGGACGACGAACGCGAACGCCTGCTAGAACTCCGCAACATGCTTGAGTCCATGATCGAGAAAGAACTCGATGTCGTGCAAGTCAATGGTCATCGCGACAAGCGACTCGCAAACATCACCAACATCTCATTCGGCTTCGTGGAAGGCGAGTCTCTTATGATGGCGATTAAGGAAATCGCTGTAAGCTCCGGATCCGCGTGCACCAGTGCCTCACTCGAACCGAGCTATGTGCTCAAAGCTCTTGGCGTTGGCGACGACCTCGCTCACTCTTCGCTGCGTCTGTCTTTCGGTCGCTGGACGACCAAAGAGCAAGTAGAGTACGCGGGAAACAAGATCATCGAGGCGGTCAAGAAACTCCGCGATCTCTCGCCGCTGTACGACATGCACAACGAGGGGATCGATATCTCCAAGATCGAATGGGCTGCACACTAACTGACTCGATTCCCATCGGGATCGAATGGAACAAATCGGACGCGAACAGCGTTTACCGGATAGACAACAACCACCTGAGAGGTGAACCATGGCATACGGCGACAAAGTCATCGACCACTACGAAAACCCACGCAATGTCGGCACATTCGGCACACAGAAGGAAATCAAGGAGTCCACAGACATCGGTGTTGGTCTCGTCGGCGCCCCTGAGTGTGGAGATGTGATGCAGCTCCAGATCAAGGTCAACGATGATACCGGAATCATCGAGGACGCGAAGTTCAAGTGCTTCGGATGCGGATCCGCAATCGCAAGCTCCTCCCTCGCGACCGAATGGCTCCGCGGCAAAACCCTCGATGAGGGACTCGACATCAAGAACACTGAGATCGTGGAAGAGCTCTCGCTCCCACCAGTGAAGATCCACTGTTCAGTACTCGCTGAAGACGCGATCAAAGCCGCGATTTCCGATTACAAGCACAAGCAGGAAGCGTGAACCGAGCTAGAATACCGCTCGTATCAACAGACGACACGGAGGCGCCCCATGAGCACTGACACCCCAACCGCACAAGATTCGGTCATCATCACCGAAACCGCCGCGAACGAGATCCTCAGCATCATCGAGAAGCAAGAACTCGACAAGGAGAAGGTCCGTTTGCGTGTGGGAGTCAAAGGTGGAGGCTGCTCAGGATTCAGCTACCTGCTTGATCTCACAGAGACCCAGAAGGACTCTGACGAAGTCTTTGAACAACACGGCATCAAGGTCATCATCGACCCCAAATCGCTCCTCTACCTCAGCGGCGTCGTTGTGGATTTCAAAGACGAAATCATGGGACGAGGCTTTGTTTTCAACAATCCAAACGCTTCGAGTAGCTGTGGATGCGGATCCAGCTTCTCAGTCTGATATTTCCGATAACATACAGAACTGACACAACCATCATGGATTACCCATGGTGGCTTGTTTGATGCACGAGGATCGTGGACAAGGATGAACCGGATATGGACTCTATGACGAGAACGAAAGCACGGAGACTCCTCACCATGGCAAAGCGCGGCACATCCCTACTCTCATCGCTCATCCTCGCTGGATGCACACTCCCAGTCCCTGTGTTCACAACACAATCCGCAGCGATTCAGGTCGCTGAGCACGATGAATCTGAACCAGTCTTCACCGACTGGTGGTACCAGATGCATGTCGCACTCCGGAACTCCGATGGGGATGTAGTTTGGCCTCAGAATCCGACCGCCTCTGATCAACTGAGCGTTCCACCATTCGATCCACGCCAAGATCGATTTTACTCACCAATGCCACAACCCAATGGCGGACACGGCATCGGATTCACCGGATGGATGAGTTGGCTCCTCACCGCTTCTATGGAACGCGTCGCACAAGCAGGCGCTCCGGTCACCATCCTCATCCGCGAACGAAACTGCCCATACCCCTATCACTATCAACAAGGCCAGCTGCTCGATCCCAACGCGCTCAGGGATGCCCTCAATGCTCTGCCTCGCCTTGATTATCTGTTCATGGATCTCGAGTTCGAACCGGACAGCATCGAGAACAACATCCATGAGATCGTTCGACAAGTTCGCAATCACCCGAATCCAAATGTCTCCAATGCGTACATCGGAAACTACTCTGATTATCCCAGCCCGATCGACCTGGGATACGCATGGGATGCTCAGCAGAATCGCGCCGGGGGCGGAATATACCACGGATACGAAAACTGGAATCGCCACCAGTTTTATCACGACTCTGGGATGAATGTGGCGATGCCGATCGCATACCCATACGAGACATACTCCATCCATGCTCGAGGCGATCTGCTTGATTCAGCAACCCCAACCGTTCGTGCCGCTTCGCTGTGGGCACCAATCGAGCATGTGTCCAGCGCTGCAAGATTATTGCCTACCGGACATAAACTCGTGCCTTGGGTATCAAGCCATGTCAGGTACGCAGTCGCTGATCCCAACAACTACTACAACGCCCCGCCTCCTCCCATCTCTGATCTCAAAGCATTGATCATGCACATCTATCTCAGAGGTGGCGACGGCTTCGTTGTCTGGACTCGCTCAGACACAAACACCGATCACCCTCAAGTTAGTCACTCCCAATATCGTCAGCTCGCACTCGATTCTTGGGTTCAGATTGAATCCAAACTTGGGGGTGAAGACCGACTCGAAATACTCAACCTGAGCACAGACAAAGAATCCGGTGTGGTCTGGTCCGCTGTTCGCTCAGAGTCCAAAGTCGTTGTTCTTGTATCAAATCTCTCAGGAAGTTCGAGCCCGCGTGGTGTGCGTCTCCCAGATATCGAGGGACTCCCAACGCAGACCGCTGCAGTCGCGAACGGTACCCACCGAATCTTTGTGTACGACCTCCCACAAGCCGAAGAACCAGAAGAACCCGCTGATGTCACCCAAGGCGACTCAACCGGATCCTCTTCCAGTGGTGATTCCGACAGCACGACCGGCACCTACTCCATCGCATCCACGAATGTCGTTACAAGCGGTGGTGGCGGCGGTGGCGGCGGCGGTGGCGGCGGCGGCGGCGGTGGTGGCGGTGGTGGTGGCGGTGGTGGCGGTGGCAATGCCGTGACCGCAGGCGGAGGCGTAAGCTCAAGCACATCAGGCGCAACCAAGGTTGTCCGAGTCACCAAATCCTCAGGCTCCAGCGGCACACGAATTGCCAAAGCATCCGGCGGCAACAATAACATCAATGAGCTGGAAGAAACAAGGCTCGCATCGGAAGAAATCACCGAAGAAACCGAGGAATCCACCCTCGCCGCGGTCGAAACCAGCGACGAATAATTCCTCTCGCCAAATCTATGAAAATAGAGTATGCTTTCCCTTTCACCGATCGAAATGCCCGATCGGTCTTTCTATGACCCCCAAGCCGGACGAATCTCATGAGTGAAGCAGGATGCCCAGTCGACACCACCTCGTGCTTCTCTCCCCCAACCATGGTCCAGTTCAGCGTCTTTCTCCCCAACAAAGTCGGGAAGATGCTCGATCTCGTAGAGAACTTCGACGAAGCCTCTCAATGTCAGATCTGTGCGATCTCAGTTCACGAAGCGTCTGACCATGCCGTGGTCCGCTTGATCACAAACCACGCGCATGTCGCTCGAAGAATCCTCACGGAGCAGGAGCTCGCGTTCGCTGAGCATGAGGTCCTTGTCGTAGAGCTCTCTGAAGGCCACACACTCTCCAAGCTCTGTCTCTACCTCCTCGGCGTCGAGATGAATATCGCATTCGCATACGCGCTCATGCTTGAACCGAACGGCGCCCCCACCATAGCAATCGCGATTGATGACCAGACCCTTGCAGGACAGATCCTGCGTCAGAAGGGGTTCAGGCTCATCGGCGAAGCCGACCTACCCCAAAATCAGTGAACTGCAGTCAGAATACGCCACTATTCGCGGTCTACCAGCGCCCACACCAGCAACCGGAATGCCCTCAGAATGGTACACTGTGTATAGGAACGCGTCGGACTTATGACACAACACAAACATCAGCAAGCGCTGAAGACAAACGGAGTATCCATGAAAGCAACCACACTCATCGCAGCCATCAGTGGCCTCGCAGTGCTCGCAGCAATCCCGGCTCCAGCATCTGCGGGACCTGATTCAAAAACGGCCAAGAACGCTCATAAAGAGACCCTTGAAGATTTGCTCCCAAACATGAAGAAGCCGGAACTCTGGATCGGATCTTCAGCTCCAGAACTCACGATTGCCAAGTTCATCAAAGGCGATTCGGTCAACGATTTCGAATCTGGACAGGTCTATGTCGTTGAGTTCTGGGCAACCTGGTGTGGCCCGTGCATCGCAGCATTCCCCCACCTCACCCAACTCCAGAGCGACCACGGCGAAGATGTGCAGTTCATCGGTGTGAACATCTGGGAACGCGAGAAGGGTCAAGAACGCATGGAGAAGGTCGAGAAGTTCGTCCAGAAGCAAGGCGAGCGGATGGGCTACACCGTCGCGATCGAGGACGGCTCCTCAATGTCCGACAACTGGATGCGCCCTGCCGGACAAGGCGGGATCCCTGCAGCGTTCATCGTTGATGGCAACGGCGATATTGCATGGATCGGACATCCCGCTGAGATCGATGAACCACTCGAAGCCGTCGTTTCAGGAGACTTCGATTCCAAAACCGCCGCGAAAGATGCTTGGGATCAACAAGTCATTATGGCAGCATTCCAGAGCTTCGCCGGATCGCTCCACTCTGGTCAAGACCTCGACAAAGCACGCAAGATTGGACAGATCCTGATCAACGATCACTTCACCGATGACTCCGGCGGACTGAACGCTGTCGCATGGATCTTGCTCAACGGACAAGCCGAGGGCGTCGGGATGCAGGACTACCAGACCGCGCTCCAAGCCGCCGCGATGGCATGCCGGATGACCGAGTGGAAAGATTGGGGTGTCATGGACACCTACGCGCTCGCGATGCACAAAACCGGAGACAATACCTCCGCAATCAAGTGGCAGAAGAAAGCGATTGAACTCGCGAAGCTCGACGAAGAAAAGGGCGGCAAAGAAGCACTCCCAGAACTCGAAGAACGCCTCGCAATGTACGAAGAAAACTAATCGACAATTAAACGCATACAAAAAGGGCACCCAACTGGGGTGCCCTTTTTATGTCAATATCTGATTGGGAATCTCAGATGAGACCCTTGTCGCCGAGCCAGTGCTCCGCATCGAGTGCCGCTTGACACCCCATCCCCGACGCTGTGATCGCCTGACGGTATTTCGCATCCGCGACATCACCCGCTGCAAAAACACCCTCGATATTGGTCTTACTCGAGCGGTCTTTCAAATCGATGTATCCCGCGCTGTCGAACTCCAGAGCCGTGTCTTGGAGGAACTTGGTCGCCGGACTGTGTCCGATTGCAACGAACAAACCCTTGATCGCGAGCTCGGATTCTTCGCCAGTCACCGTATCCTTCAAGCGCACGGCACTGATTTTCTCGTTGCCCATCTGATCCGGCTCAGAAAGACATTCGATGACCGTCTTATTCCAGAGGACTTCAGCGTTCTCTTTGTTGAGAAAACGCTCCTGCATCACCTTACTCGCGCGGAGCTCATCTCGGCGATGGATCACCGAAACTTTGGATGCGAACTTGGTCAGGAAAGTCGCTTCTTCCATCGCTGAGTCCCCACCACCCACCACAGCGACATGCTGATCACGGAACATCGGGAGGGCGCCGTCACAGACGGCACAAGCACTCACGCCGCCGCCTGTCATCGCGAGCTTCATCTCCGAGTCCAGACCGATCCAGTTGGCCGTCGCACCAGTCGAGATGATCACCGCGTGCGCTTGGATTGTGTCACCGCTCGAAGTATGGAGTGTGTGAGGCGATCCATCGCTTGAGAACTCACACTTGGTGATGTCCTCGCCCACGACTGTCGTCCCAAAGCGACGCGCCTGCTCTTCGAACTTCATCATCATCTCAGGACCTGCGATCCCCTCAGGGAATCCTGGATAGTTCTCAACATCTGTTGTGAGCATCAGCTGACCACCTGGAAGCACTGGACCAGGATCTTGCTTTGCGACACCGACATAGACCACCGGCTCGAGATTCGCTCGAGCCGCATAGATCGCCGCAGTCCATCCAGACGGCCCCGAGCCAATGATGACGACTTTGTGTACTGATGTAGATTCCTGAGCCAAAGCGTGTCTCCGTTCTCGTCATAGTCCTGCACCGCAGATCGCGGTCTTGCAACATCCGCTGAACAGATTGGATTATTCCAATCCCACTCAATCGCGGCTTGCATCATAGCTCAAACACCACATACAGACGAGAAACGGGCGATCCCAAAGGACCGCCCGTCAAACAAGAGAGAATAACTCTGAGAGATGTCGTTATGGTGTATCAGCCCGCAGCCGTCGCTGAGTTCTGAACAGGAGTGAATGCACGATCACGCTCTGGCGCGTCCTTGTCCAAGTTCTCAAACGCGTTATCACGGCGGTAGAACTGGCTCGGCTTGTCGTCGTTGATCCGCTCGTGCAGACGCGAGAGCGACTCCTCGATGATCTGACGCACACGCTCGCGTGAGATACCGATGCTCGCAGCAATCTCTTTGAGCGTCAACGGCTCAGCACCGTCGAGCCCGAAACGAAGACGCAGGATCTGTGCCTCACGCTCGTCGATTGTTTCCATGAGCTTGCGGAGGATTCCCAGCTCTTCAGATTCGAGCGTTTGCTCTTCAGCAGTCCCGGCACGATGGTCAGCGATCAGCTCGCCCATTCCCATCAGATCGCCATCCATGCTGCGAGGCGCTTGGTTCGGAGCGCTGAATGCTTTGACCGCACGCTTGATGATCTTGATCTTCTTGATTGGCAGGTCCATCGCAGTCGCGAGGTCTTCCATAGTCGGTGGATGCCCCGTTTCTGACTCAATCCGACGCGAGTGCATTTTCCACTTCGCGATCAGTTCAACCATGTACGCCGGGATATGGATCGGCTGGTTCGCATTGATCAGAGCACGCTTGATGCCCTGCTTGATCCACCAGCTCGCGTAGGTGCTGAATCGAGCGCCCTGTGCAGGGTCAAAGCCCTCCACGGCACGCATCAGACCGATATTCCCTTCCTCGATGAGATCACCGAGCGGGAGCCCGCGGTTGTTGTAGTTCTTCGCGATCGAAACAACGAGACGCAGATTCGAACGGATCATCGTTTCACGCGCAATAGGACATTGCTCGTTGATGATTTTCCATCCGAGTTCTTTCTCTTGTTCCGCTGTTAAAAGGGGGTGGCGGTTAATGTCACTCAGATAGACCTGCAGCGACGACTTCACGCCAGAATTAGACGAACGCATTGTTTTACTCACTTTCCTACCCATCCTTTCCGCGGCGAGCGCCGCCGGAAACGAGATGAGCTCTCACTCATCCCACTGTTCGTCATCGTACACGATCTGTTCCATCGGATAAAAGGGTTTTCCCCTCAACACGGGCATTTTCTTTGATTTTAACTGGCTCTAAATCCTTGCGGATTGGACCGTTTGGAGGGATTTCACAGTATTTTGGAAAAGTGATCGGCCTTTCTAGAATTTTATTGGCATCCCCCGATAATGGCTTCATACTCCCCAATTCGCCTCTCGCGAAGCTAGGATTTTGTGTGGAAAGAGACATCTCCAAACTGCTCGAAGAATGGCCATTTGTACCCGGACAAATCTCCGTTCGGCTCATCGAGGGACAGGATCACGAACCTCGGATCCAGGTCCGCCTCGACCTCGGATTCCTCCAGATGAAGATCGACGGACGTCCAGACGGCCAGCGCCCCCACGACTGCGACTCCTACCTCGAATATCAAGAAAACCGGCTCCAGCAGATCGCCCAATCAGGTGACCCTGACTTCACGCTCAGCGAGAGCAATGACGACGAGGACTCTGACGGCGAGATCCGCTTCCTCGATGCCGAGGACTGCCGACAACTCAGAGAAGAAGCACAGCAGTACTACCACCGTTACATCGCTCTGCTCGTACTCGAAGATTTCGAAAGCGTCGCTCGAGACACCTCTCGCAACCTCCGCGTGCTGGACATGTTCCGCGACCACGCGATTGACGAAGACGACCAACTCGCGATGGAGGGACACCGTCCCTATGTCATGATGATGCGTGCACGAGCCCTCGCGAGCCACGCGGTCAAACACGAAGAGAACAAAGCCGCGATCAACGCGATCGATGATGGACTCGAATCGCTCCGTCTCTATTACCAATCTGCAGGTCAAGAAGAACTCTTCGACGAAGCGGGAGAGGTCGAGATGCTCCGCGAGATGCGTGACGGCTTGGTCCCCAAGCTCCCAGTCTCTCAGAAAGCCGAGCTCCGCCAAAGACTCGAAGCCGCGATCGTGTCAGAGAACTTCGAACTCGCCGCGATCCTCCGCGACGAGCTCCGCATGCTCGGGAACTAAACACGATCAAACTCGGTCATTCCGAGTTCGCGGCTTCCGTCTCGCGCCTGCTCAATCGTGCACGCTTCACCAACACACTCAGCAGCGTCAGGTCCGCTGGGGTCACGCCTTCAAGTCTCGACGCTTGTCCGAATGTCGAAGGTCGGTATTTCGACAACGCTGTGCGGGCTTCATTTCGGAGTGAATCCATTAACTCATACTCAATCCACTCAGGGATCGGTTTGTGCTCGATCTCGTTGTGTCTGCGGATCTCGATCTTCTGCCGCTCGATATACGGCTCGTACCGCTTCTGAGCGTGCAGCGTCTGATAGACCTCCGGATGCACATCGCCAAACTTCGCTTCCATCTGCGTTTGAATCGCATGCTTGAGATGCTCAACGCTGTATTCAGACTCATGGATGCGATCTGCGATGGTCTTGCTGCCGTCCATCGTTGAATTCATGAGTGATCGTCCAAACTCGATCGCTGCAGATCTCGCAGCAAAGCGTTTCTTGCGGAGCAATCCAATTTCATGATGATCCAGTAAACCAAGTTCCATCGCGATCGGGGTTAACCGATCCGGCGCGTTATCCGAACGCAGCATCAAGCGATACTCCGCTCGGCTCGTAAACATTCGATACGGCTCACGCGGTGTCTTCGTCACCAGATCATCCATCAACACACCGATGTATGCCTGAGAACGATCAAACGAGAACTCGCCCCCACCTCGCGCCCGCAACGCCGCATTGATTCCAGCGACCAATCCCTGCGCCGCGGCTTCTTCATATCCGCTCGTGCCGTTGATCTGCCCCGCGAGGTAGAACCCCTCGACCAAACGAGACTGCCCAGTCACATAGATCTGATGCGGACGCACCATGTCATACTCAACCGCGTACCCGTACTGCAGAATCTTCGCATGCTCACATCCCGGCATCGAGTGCACGATCGTGTCCTGCACATCATCGGGCAGACTCGTCGAGATCCCATTGCAATATACCCAATCCGATTCATGGGATTCAGGCTCAAGATACACGCCGTGCTGATCGCGCTCCGCGAAGCGTACCACCTTGTCCTCGATGCTCGGACAGTATCGTGGTCCTGCGGATCCGATCTGTCCAGTGAATATCGGCGCCCGATCGAGATTGGCGCGGATCGCATCATGTGATCCTGGTCCAGTCGTCGTCTGTCGACAAGAAACCTGCTCGATCAGCGGGAAATGATCACATTGAAGATCCCCGACCTCCCAACCATCACGCGAAAGCTCTTAGAACGGCATCGGCACTTCGTCACCATCCTGCACAGGAAGCGCGTCCCAATCGATCGAATGGATATCCAAACGAGGTGGAGTACCGGTCTTTAATCTCCCCAGTTCAAACCCAAGCGAGCGCAATGCATCAGAAATCTTGTTCGTCGCGGCCTCACCCACACGACCACCTTCAGTCGTGTCCTGACCTCGATGCATAATCCCGTGCATGAAGGTACCAGTGGTCAGGATCACCGAAGGAGCGTGCAGCTCCAGTTCCCCACCATCATTCAGACCGATCCGCACGCCAGTCGCAACGAGGTTCGATTGCTCACCCTCAGTGAGGATCGCCTCGACACTGCCCTCTACGACCTCGATCTCTGGACGAGATTTGATGAATCGCTGTGCGACGCGAGCATACGCGTGCTTGTCTGATTGACAACGAGGGCCATGAACCGCGGCTCCTTTGGAAGTGTTCAGAAGTTTGAACTGAATACCAGTCGCGTCCGCGACCAGACCCATCATCCCCCCCATCGCGTCGATCTCGCGGACAAGCTGTCCCTTCGCAAGCCCCCCAATTGCTGGATTACAGCTCATAACGCCTATTTTCTGAGCTTCCAGCGTGACCAAAGCGACGGAACTTTCAGCCCCGAGTGTGTTCGCAGCCGCCCACGCCGCTTCGATTCCGGCATGACCGCCCCCAACCACGATGACTTGATAGTTCGATTTCACGCCCAAACTGTAGTCTCACACAAATCTATCTTGGCATATCTCTCACAGTTTGATACACTAATGAACAATACCAAACAGACTCCCATTCATTGGAGATTGATGATGCCCCGATCCAAACGATTCTCTCGCCCATCCCTGATCGCGATTACGGCAGGCTCTGCTCTCGCGTGTCTGTCCAGCGCCTCGCTCGCTGATATCGTCGTCTTACGTGATGGAACAACCTATGAAGGCACCATCATCACCGAGAATCGCCGGACCATCGTGATCGAGACCGAGATCCATGGCATCAGCACTCGTATGACGCTCAACGCTCGCGAAGTCCGCTCTGTGGAGCGTACGCCAATCTCGGACACTCCCAAGGTCACCAATGATCAGCCAACCACCCTGAGCATCCCAAAGAGCAGCTCGAACGCAGCGACAGAGACCAAATCGCTTAAAAGAGAGGGATATCAGCTGCTGATGGAGATCCCGCTCTCAGGCACCTTCGGACAAGACATCTACCCACTCTCAGTCAAAAACTCGCTTGAATGGGCTGTGGAACAAGGCGTAACCGACATCGTCTTCCGCATCAACTCGCCAGGCGGGGAAGTATGGGCCGCTCAGGACATGGTCGCAGTCATGGAACGCTTCTCAGACGACCTGAACTATCACATGCTCATCGAACACGCGATCAGCGCCTCAATTTGGCCTTCATTCTGGTGTGAAACCATCACCATGGCACCAGGAGCGGATTTCGGAGGAGCCGTGGTCTATTCAACCAACTCGACCGGCTCAGCTGAAGTGGATAAGAAGATGACCTCCATCATGGCCTCAAAGCTCGGCTCAGCCGCTGAAGCCAACGGACACTCGCGCTACCTCGTCCAAGCCATGATGCTCTCAGAAGCCGAGGTCTACGCCTACCGAGAAAGGGGCGAGTGGGTCCTGACAAACTCAAAGGATGGACTCCCTAGAAGATATGAGACCATCGACGGCCCGAATACAGTCCTTACGCTCACTACGGCACAAGCCGCGAAATACGGCATCGTCAAAGAAAGCGAATCCAAGTCCCTCGAAGACTTTGCGAAGGCTCAGGGATTCGAGAAATGGGACTCAGCAGGCGATATGGGCACAGAGATCACTGATCGCGATACGAAGAAATGTAAACGACTCCGCGATCGACTGAACGCAACCATCAACTCGTTCCAAACTGATATCGCTCAGTTTGGAAACAGCGAGTACATCACCTTTGCAGGCGCCTCTCTCCAGAGCGCCAAGAAGAACCTTGGACTCTACAAGCGCATCATGGCGCAGGCAGAAGAAATGGAGATGCCATCGATCGTTGATGGATACGAGAACGCGATCGATGTCGTCTACTGGGAACAACAAATTGAGGACTACCTCGCCGATCTCCGCCGAGTCCGCCGACTCGGTCCTTAAACGAACTCGCACATAGATCTTGTACCAATATAAACGCCCCTCCCAACGGGGCGTTTTTCATTCGTCTGTGATTCATGTACCAGTCGAACATGGTTTTCTGAATCGAGTTGGTACAGCTCTAAACAAAAGAAACCCCGTCACATGGACGGGGCTCTGTAGTGTTTTAATGAACGATGTCTTAGTTGATCTCGGTGCACTCTGGATCGATGATCTCAGGATTACCACGAGTTCCGACATCCGCTCCACCAAAGTCGATGCCCTGCAGACCGTTGCGTGTCCAGCGGTAACGCTGACAGTACTCAGTCTGGTCACCCAATCCACCCTTGGGTAGAGGGAATGTATCCAATGGAATGTATCTTTGGAGCCATGGCTGATTAGGCGAGCGAGGATTCCAACCTGCGTTGGAGTCCTGGGTCTCTTCCTGACGCACGGATCCATCGAAGAATGCGAGATTCGCTTTCGCTTCTGGATACGCGAAGTACAGACCAGCCGGATCGGAGAATCGGTCGAACTCTTCGAACATCATGACCTTACCCGATGGGTGAGCCACTTGGGTCATCTTACGGCGACCGAGAGTTGGACCAGCTTGGATTGCAGAGAAGAGGTGAGGAGTACTGTCAATTGGTGTGTAAGTGTTGGCACCATTGATACCATCGGTGTTCCAGGCTGCTGGGACCATTTGGTAGGTCGAAGCGAATGGCCAGAGCTGCTTGATACCAGTTGGGGTCCAGTTGCCGTCGGTGTCATAGCCAGGCTCTTCCGGCTGACCGTTACCGTAAGGGAACGAGTTGCCCGGCTCGATGTACTCAAGTGGGTTTTCTTGCCAGTTAATCAGGTTCTTATCGAACGGGGAAGCCGCGATTGGTTCCGGCTGACGGTCGGTCAGGTAGTCAAGAAGCACAAGGTGCGAGTAACGGCGATGCATGAGGCGCTGCTCAGGAGCGATGAATGCCCCCTGTCCTTTCAAACGACCGGTCGCACGCTGGAGGATGTTTTGTGCCTGCCACGCAGCTGCGATGGTGTCATTCGGAGCAAGCTTCTCTTTGCCGTTCTTGAGGTTGATGTACTTTTCACCCCCACGCCAAGTAAAGCTGAAGATGCGGTCATCGGAATCACCCGCGTAGTTCGCCGCACCGGTGTTGAGGGAGCGAGCGTTGGCCTGCGCCACAACATTCTGTGCCGATCGGCGTGCCTGTCCGAGCGCGGGCAGGAGGATGCCTATGAGAAGAGCGATGATCGCGATGACCACCAGAAGTTCAATCAGTGTAAATGCCTTGTTTCGTCTTGCCACGACGGCCTCCGTCTGCTTGAAGATTGAGTGTGAGTTCCTATGAAGGAAGTACCTCAATCTTGGTTGTTTCTTCACGCATCGTGCGTGGTGTGTCATAGTCCCACATGCTCCATTCGCAAGCTGATCCAAATTGTTCCGTAAAATCGACCGAACATGATCAGATAGCGGGTGGAGCGCGTTTCGTAGACAGGGTTGACAAGGGGTTCCACACGAACCCCCCAATGTCCTTGGGACTGTTATACAGATTTCACATAAAAATCGCAACCCTCAGAGCGACTCATCAGTACAAATTCCACGAATTCCACAAAATGTTAGGAATTAGTACGCATTGCGATGAACAAATCCACGCATGATCGTCATCAACAGGATTCGGAAATCGAACCAGATCGACCAGTGCCGTATGTAGAACAGATCATACTGCAATCGCTTCCTCAAACTGGTGTTCCCACGGAGCCCGTTGACCTGCGCCCAGCCCGTCATCCCTGCTTTCACATGCTGACGGATCATGTAGCCGCGCCAGTCATCACGAAAGCGATCAATCAGCTCAGGACGCTCAGGACGAGGACCAACGAGCGACATCTCCCCGATCAGCACATTAAACAGCTGCGGGATCTCATCCAGACTCGTCTTTCGTAGCCAACTACCAACACGCGTCACTCGGGGATCATCAACTTCCGTCCACTTTGAATCGCTCCCTGCATTCGCATCCATCGTGCGGAACTTGTATATCCAGAATATATCACCTCCCAGACTCACACGCTTCTGCCGGAAGATGACACCACCCTTAGAAGTGCACACGATGATCAGCGCAATCACAAGCATAATTGGCGCGAACAGCACCAAGCCAATCAATGAACCCACGATATCGACCAGCCGCTTCAACACGCCCCCCACTCCTGAGAGTGGGTTCTCCCGATAACTCAAGATCGGCATCCCTTCCAGTTCAGATACCGCCATTGATTGTGGAAGATACTTCAATCGCACATCAGGAATAAGGCGAACATCGATCGCAAATCTCTCAAGCCGTTGCAACAAGTGCGGGACTTTCGCGGCTTTCGCATTGGGCATCGCGAGATAAATCGCATCTACAGGATGCTGCTCCAAAATCGTCGCGAGCTGCTTCGTCCCACCAAACACGGGCCTTCCGCTGCACCCGTCACGATTCGATTGCTCGTGATGACTGATGAAGTAC
>WUAJ01000290.1 GCA_009827215.1 Phycisphaeraceae bacterium | reverse complement strand
GGGATCGATCCGCGTTGCGTTCACCCATTTTCCCGATGAACGGCGAGACATTCTTGAGCAGGTCTCGATCGGAGATCACTCCCACGGCTTTCTTGTGATCGCCGTGCACAATGAGGTGGTGATAGTGGGAGCTCTCGAAGATCTTCTGGATCTTGTCCACGGTATCGTCCATCGAGATGGTCTCGATTGGAGCGGACATGACATCACGGACGATCAGTGCGGACATATGTACTAGATCGGTGCTGCGGATAGGACGCTACACTGTGGTATGAGCGATAACCAAACAGGGGGTGAAGGTGTAGGGTTTGGGCCGTCTGCGATCTGGGCGCCTTGGCGCTTAGCGTATATCGAGTCGTTATCGGAGGATGATGGTCCCAAGAACGCGTCCGGTAAAGGTCCTCCCGCAGGGACAGAGAGCGGGAGCTTCCTGCTCGACTACTGGAACGCGCCGGAGCTTGACGAGCAGCACCACGTCATCGAGCGCACAGAGCACGGCATGATCCTGCTCAACAAGTACCCCTACGCGAACGGACACCTGCTTATCGCGCTGGGAGATGCGCGCCCGACGCTGCTGGACTACGAACCAGAGCAGCGCGTTGAGTTGTGGAAACATGTCGATCGCGCGACGGAGCTGGCGCAGCGGGCGCTTGAGCCACAGGGGTTGAACATTGGGATCAATCAGGGACGCGCGGGAGGCGCGGGGGTCCCGAGTCACCTGCATGTGCACGTCATCCCGCGCTGGAGCGGGGACACGAACTTCATTACTGCGGTAGGGGGCGTGCGCGTGATTCCGTCGGCGCTCGAAGCGATGTACAAACGCTACACGCTCGCGAGCAAGGGCTCGAACTGAACCAGGTCGGTTTCCTTGATCGGGACATCCGCTTCGATGGGTTGCGATGTTGTGCATCCGATGACCGATTCGAGGTTGCACGCGAGGATGCCGGTGCCTGGTCGTTTGATGGTGAGCATGTCGCGCGTGATGGTGGTGCCAGAGGGGATGTCGGTTGTGGTGACAACGGATTGGCGCGAGACGGTGCGGACATCTTGTTCGCAGTCGAGGACGCGTTTTTCGATCTTTGTACTCTCTTCGATCAACATCGCCTCAAACAAATCAACCGCCTGATCCATCGGAACGGTTCGTTCATCCTTCGCGATTGCGATATCCAAAGCATTTGCTAGCGTATCTGAGTTCATTGCATGCTGAATGTATTGTTCAAGTTCATGGTACATATGCAATGAAGCGGCGTGATCCGGTCCAGAAGCAAGCCGATCGTATGTGATGTGTTTTTCAAGAACACATGCACCCCAAGCACATGCGTAGTGACCTGTTTCCATTTCTGTTGTGTGATCACTGTATCCCGTAGGGAGTTGAGTCGAGTCTGCAATCGCCTTTATACCACCTAAAGCGGAATCGGGTGCTGGATACGAACTCACACACTGGAGTACAGCGAGCCGGTCGCGTGCAGAATCAAGCCAGCCCACAGCTTGCACCACTTCGTCCATTGTGCTCGCTCCGGTGCTGACGACCATCGGCTTCCCGGTCTGCATCAACGCTTCGAGCAGCGGCCTGTTCACGATGTCCGGGCTCGCGGTTTTATACGCGTCCCAGGGAAGGGTCTCGGCGATCTCGACCAGCTCGGTGCTGAACACGGTCACGATCGCGTGGATGCCTTTGCTGTGCGCTCGCTCGACGACTCGTGCCATCTCGTCGATGGTGAGCTCGAGTCTGCGGAGCATCTCGATCGGATCGGTCTCTCCCGCGTTCTTCTGGTACGCGGCGAGCTTCGCCGCCTTGCTCATCAAGCGATCGGTCTCGAAGAACTGGAGCTTGATCGCGTCAGCGTTCGCGTCCGCGGCGGCGTCGGTGAGCTCCAGCGCCCGCTCGACATCGCCGTCGTGGTTGACGCCGATCTCCGCGATGATGTAGGGACGATGGTTGATCCCGATCTCACGATTACCGATGCGCATGAGCGACTCTTTCTTTCAGGATCGCGTCGGCGACGAGCAGGTCGATGCGCGAATCGATGTCGATGACATCGCCCTCGATGGTCTGGATGCCGCGCCGATCATTGCCAAGGAACGCGTGTGGACCATCGGGCGCTCCGAGTGTGCACATGAGCGCTTTGGGAGTCAGCGCGATCACCCCACCATCGGGGACGCTCGCGGCGGGGAGGTCTTGCCTGCGGAAACAGTTGTGGTACAGCGTGTCACCCTCCCAAGGCAGCACGCTCCCGTCCTCGTTGAGCTTGACGGTCCACCACGGATGATGCTTCCCGACGCGTGCGTAGGACTGCACAGAATCGCACTCGGACTTCACCAGCAAACGCACGGCCTCATCGATCAACCAATCCGGACGCACGGGGACATTGGCGTACAAGATCACGATGGGTTGATCGGGAGCGCCGATGTGTTCGTACGCGTGACGAGCCGCGTCGTCGATCGTCGCGGTGTCGTGCGCCAGCTCGCTTGGTCGATCGATCACTGTGCAGCTGCTCTGCGACGCGCTCTGTGCGACTTGCGGATCATCCGTGGACACCACAATCTGCTCGATAGACTTCGCGTGTCGCGCGGCGTCGATGGTCCATTGCACGCATGCTTGACCTCCGACAAGAGCGTGATTCTTCCCAGGGAGTCCCTTGGACCCACCACGCGCCAGGATGATCGCGATCGCGGATTGCTCGTTCATGCGCTGCTCACCGCCGTTGTGGGTTTGGGTTCGATGTGTGATGCGTTGTGCTCTT
>WUAJ01000289.1 GCA_009827215.1 Phycisphaeraceae bacterium | reverse complement strand
CGGTCGCGTGTGGCGAGATCGATCATTGAGAATCCAAGGAACAGCGCGACACAGAAGAGACAGAAGAGCATCGCGAAGGTGTTGAGTGCTTTGTCGTACTTGAGTCCCATGAAATACATGCAGACAAGGATCGCTTTGACGGTCGCGATGGACATCGCGCCGATGATGTTGACCCAGCCTGGGAGGTGGATTCCGAATGCGTGCTCGACCCAGCTCTCTGCGTTGTAGAAGAGGACTGTGGTGAAGGTGAAGAACAGCAGTGCGAGGAGGACACCGAGCTGGATTTGCCAGCTAACGACTGGGTGGCCGTGGGCGTGTTCTTCTGCGTGTGTGTCGTGATTACTCATGGGTATTCTCTGCGAATGAGTTGTGCTTTCGCGATATGACGACTGAATAACGATTAGTGGATCAGGTACAGGAGAGGGAAGAGGAAGATCCAAACAAGGTCAACCAAGTGCCAGTACAGCGCTGAGTTTTCAACCATGAGGTACTCGGTTGGGCCGTACGCTTGGTACTTCCATGAGCGGTAGAGGACCCATCCGAGCAGTGACGCGCCGATGAGCACGTGGAGTGCGTGGATTCCGGTCCCGACATAGTACAGTGACCACCAGAGGACTTCGTGTGGGTTTTCTGCGAACGCGTAGGTGAAGAAGACACCTGGTGCCTTTCCGTCTCCGAGCTTCACATAGTACTCAAACTTGAGTTTGATGAAGACGAAGAGCACTGCACAGAGCAGGGTGATGATCAGGTTGATCTTGAGCCATTTCTGTTTGTTGAGCTGTGCACAACGGACTGCTGAAGCGACGGTCCACGAGGAGATCAGCAGGACCACGGTATTGGCGGCACCGAATCGCCAGTCGAGGTAGTGGCTGCCGTTGGACCAGGCATCTGGGTAGAGCAAGCGGAAGACGGCGTATCCACAGAAGATCCCTGCGAAAAGGAGGACTTCGGTGGTGAGGAACAACCACATCCCGAACTTGGATGCTTCAAAGTCCTCGTCACGGTTCTTCCAGTGGTGCGCATAGCCGCGGTTGCGCCAATGCGTCGGATGATTGGCGATGTGCGCCGGTGCGGGGGTGGTATCTGCATCGAGTGTTGTTTGCATGTCTGTGTTGCTCCGGCTTAGTGTCTCGATGGGTTCTCAGGGAGTGGGTAATCTTTCGGATCCCAGTGCGGTGGCACTGTGGTCTCGAAGTCGTACGGGCCATGGGTGAGCACGGGCTCGTGGTGGAAGTTGTGCTCGATCGGTGGGGATTCGGTTTCCCATTCGAGAGTCAGACCACCCCAAGGGTTTGGAGGTGCTTTCTCTCCTGCGATCAAGGACGCGATGAAGGTCCCGAGATGGATGAGGAATCCGAGGAGGAGCAACCATGAGCCGTAGGTCGAGATGACATGGAGTGTCTGGAACTCATCGACATAGTTCGCATAGCGGCGAGGCATGCCTTGTGTTCCGAGGAAGAACTGGGTGAAGAAGGTCAGGTTGAATCCGATGAACACGATGATGCATCCGAGGATGGCTGCTTTCTCGTTGTACATCTTTCCGAACATCTTCGGCCACCAGTGGTGGATGCCGCCCATGAACGCGATGACGGTTCCACCCATCATCACATAGTGGAAGTGAGCAACGACATAGTAGGTATCGTGCAGGTGGAGGTCGGTTGCGAGGGTCGCGAGCGGGAGACCTGTCAGACCGCCGATCGAGAAAGTAAAGAGGAACGCGAGTGCGTAGAGCATCGGCGTGTTGAGGACGATCGATCCTTTGTACAGTGTCGCGATCCAGTTGAACACCTTGATCGCGGTTGGGATCGCGACGAGGAAGGTCAATCCGGAGAACAGGATCGCGGCGAGCTCACCCATCGCGGTAAAGATGTGGTGACCCCACACAAGGAAGGACACGGCGGCGATCCCAAGCGAGGAGAACGCGATCGCTCGGTATCCGAAGATGTGCTTGCGGGAATGGATCGCGAGGAGTTCGGAGATGATTCCCATCGCGGGGAGGATCATCACATACACCACAGGGTGGGAATAGAACCAGAAGAAGTGCTGATACAGAACCGGATCGCCGCCCATCGCTGGATCGAAGATCCCGATGTGCATCGTGCGCTCAAAGACGAGCAGCAGGAGTGTGATCCCGATGACTGGGGTCGCGAGGACCTGGATGATGGAGGTCGCGTAGATCGCCCAAAGGAAGAGGGGCATATCGAACCAGCCCATTCCTGGGGCGCGGAGCTTGTGTACAGAGACGACGAAGTTCATACCTGTGAGGATCGATGAGAATCCGAGGATGAACGCGGCGAGGATCATCAAGACCACGCGCCAGTGGTCCGCGTCGGTCGTCGTTGAATACGGCGTATAGAAGGTCCATCCGGTATCGACACCCCCCATCAAGATCGAGAGGACGCCGAACACACAGCCGGTCACATAGATGTACCAACTGAGTAGGTTTAATCGTGGGAACGCGACATCCTTCGCGCCCAGCATGATCGGGAGGAAGAAGTTCCCCAGCGATGCGGGGATCGATGGGACGATGAACATGAAGACCATGACCGCGCCGTGGAGCGTGAACATGCGGTTGTAGACTTCGTTGGCGCTCTTGGCGCCCATGATGTCCTGGAGTCCCGCGAGGCGTTCACCTGTTGTGGTGGTGATCATCTCTCCGGTTTGCATGTCCAGTGTTTGGACTGTACGAACGGGGTCCATGAGCTCGTAGCGGACAGCGAGTGCGGCGACGCCGCCGAGGAAGA
>WUAJ01000288.1 GCA_009827215.1 Phycisphaeraceae bacterium | reverse complement strand
GATTACCGGCGGGATAATGATCTGATCAACGAGATCGATGGTGTGGAGATCTGATGGGAGATCGAGCTGGTCGATAGCCGCTTGAGTGTTGATGGCGTGAATGATCCACTGGTCATTGTCGGCTTTGAGGATGAGTGAGCCGGGGGCGAAAGAGTGGTGTGCATCGGAGATCAGGGCGGCGTTGATGCGGATAACACGCGGACCTTCATGAAGGTTCGGGGGCTGGATGGTCGGGGTTGGGGGGGTGATGGTTCGGGTCATGCAATTCTGCTTGATTGGTCGATTGAGATGTTCGGGCGTCGTGTTCTTGTGGGTCAGATGCGATAGTATGGAGTTGGAGCTGATCGGGATATGGATTGGTTCTGACGAACGAAGAATCGGATGCGATCACAGGAATGATGCATCTCTGAAGACCAAGGAGGCTCAAATGCTGAAGAATGGAATCAAACGGGCCGCGCTGAGCACGACCCTCATCGCGATTGCTGGATTGGGGACAGGATGTGTGAGCCAGGGTGAGTACGACAAGCTCTGGGAAACCAATCGCTCGCTGACGAACAGGAACATGGAACTGCAATCGCAGCTCGACTCGATGAGCTCGGCGAACTCGGCACTCGAAGGATCCGCGGGCAACGCGGGATCGGTGATCTCCCAGCTCCGCAACGACAACGCGAATCTGCGTTCTCAGCTGCAGAACGCGCAGAACGCGATGTCAGGGATCGAGGATCGAATGAACTCGCTCTCGATCGTTTCGATTGATCCTGCGACCGATCGCGCACTGCGAGATTTGGCGGCTCAGTATCCGGACATGATCGTGTACGAATCCGATCGCTCGATGCTCCGCTTTGCATCGGACCTGACATTCGGTTCCGGATCGGACAAGATTCAATCCACAGCAGACGGCAGCTTTGCTCGTCTTGCTGAGGTGTTCACTTCGGGATCCGCGGCTGGATATGACATCCAGATCGTTGGTCATACAGATGACGAGAAGCCGGGCTCGGTCACTCGTCGGAATCACCCAACCAACATGCACCTTGCGGCGCATCGTGCGATTGCCGTACGCAATGCGCTTGGGAACGCTGGTGTTCCTTGGGATCGCATGAGCGCGATGGGCTGGGGCGAGCATCGTCCGGTCGTTGCGAACAATGTCGGTAAGGGGACCGCGGCAAACCGTCGAGTTGAGATCTTCTTGGTTCCTGCGACGAGTGCAGACTTCACGACTGCGGATGTTCCGACTGAGATCGAGACATACGAGGCTCCGGCTTCGACGGGCATTGATCCGACTAAGTGAGTTGACATTGACTCTACAGAAACACCCGGCAAAACCGGGTGTTTTTTATTGCTTACGCGTTGGTCGGTGCTTCGTAGTTTTCTTCGGTCACCCTTTGAGGAGCGATCGCGAAGAAGATCGCGACGATGAGCAGGAGCATCGATCCCGCGGCGGTTGGGAGTGTCCATCCCGCAGCGAGGAGACCTTGGTTCTCCATCGTGATTGCGGGAGGTCTTGGGGTGAGCTTGATCGCGGCGCCATATTGCCAGGTGTATTCAACGATCTCGCCTGGTTGTCGTTCTGGGATCGGTTCGCCTTTGAGTTTGGCGTAGTTTTGACGGCGGAGGAGTGACTTTCCAGACTCGGGCCAACGCAGTGGTTCGTGTACGGTGATGGAGCCGTCGGGATTGAACTCGTAGAAGTCGAAGAGCCAAAGGTCTCGACGGACTTCGCCCCATGCCCAGTTGCGTTCGACGGCGATTGAGTCGAATTTGGGATCTTTGGTTGGTTCGGCGCCGAAGGGTGTGCGGGTTGCGAGGATGAGTCTTGGGGTGATCTCGCCGAGATCGATCTTGGTCTCGAGTTCGTCGAGGGTCATTCCCGCTCGATCCGCGAGGATCATCATCGACATCCATTCACGCTGACGATCAAAGAGTGTCGGGAGCGGCTGACGAGGTGGGATGGTGACTGGGATCAGCAGTTCTTCATCGGCGTAGTTGATTTTGAGATGAGGTTTCTCGTCGATGGTGGCCTCGACGATTTGAAATGGTTGATCCTGAAACAGGAAGGCTTCTTCTTGTACATCTCGGAACGAGAACAATGGCGCGGCTCGATTGCTGTGGAACTGGTTGATGCGTTTGGCGAGCGCGTATGAGGAGAAGATGAGTGTGAGTAAAGAAAGACCCGCGATGATCCACAGGATCTTGCGCGGGTTCTTCGTGTGTGTTGATGTGGTCATTGTGTTTCGTTAGTGGTCTGAGTCATCGCTGTGATCATCAGCATGATCGTTGCCGTGGTCGTCATGGTCGTCGCTGTGGTCGTCGTGAGCGTGTTCGCTCGGATCAACTGCATCGAAGAGACCTGGTGTGAGGCCGTGGCGTGGGATTGACTTGTTTGCGTCGGAGAGTTCGACATGGTGGTCGTATCCGAGCTTCGCGAAGTAGTTGTTGATATCAGCACTGTGGCGATGGTGTGCGTGCTTCTTGTAGTAGTATCCCCAGAAAGCCTCTTCGGAGCCTTTCTCCTCGAGCTTCTGCTGACGGCGGAACTCGACGATGCTCAGACCTCCGGTGCTAACCGCTGGGGATGGGTTCGCATCGAAACGAGCATCGATCGGAGGGGAATCCAGTGACTTTCCGGTTCCACCCAATGACGCTTCCGGCTTTCTCCACGGCTCAACACGGTCG
>WUAJ01000287.1 GCA_009827215.1 Phycisphaeraceae bacterium | reverse complement strand
GTACCGCTCGGATTGAAGCAATACTTCAAACTCGCTCGGATCCAGTTGGATCACTGCGTCGGTAGGGAGTCCGAGCGTGTTCTTGAACTGATCGAGCGTGCGCTCCGCGGACTGCACCGCGCTGATCCATGAGTTGCGAGCGCGGAGTTCATCCTGCACCGACTGGTCGACCTGAATTTCTGGTAGACGCCCCGCATCCGCGAGTCTTCGTGCTCGGCGTGTCGAGGAAACCACACGCTCATAGTTCTCAACAGAGTTCTCAACGCGATCGAGCTGCTGGAGTACCGAAAGATAATCGCTCGCGATCTGCACTGCAAACGACCTCTTGAAACGCTCGAATCGGTAAATGGAGTACACCACATCCCGCTCCGCTTGCGTCAAAGGCTCGGTCACAATGAATCGGCTCGATCCACGAAGCAGCGGGATTGACAAACTGGTGTCCAGACTCAACCCTGTCGAGCCTTCTCTTGAGCCGCTCAGGAGTTTGACCAGATCGACCGCGAGCAGTCCAGTGAACTCGGCGCCGTTCTTGAATCGGCGCGAGACACTCAATGAATCAGTGTTCGCGATCCCAGAGGTATCCGAGTTCGCATCGATGTCGGCGCTGACGAGCGTGTCGACCATCCCTGTCCATGTATTGCGGAACGCATCGCGCTCCAGATCGAGACGCAGTGCCGTCTGAAACACAGTCTCTTTTTGGGTCTGGTAGTTCCGGCTGTTGAACGCCGCGATCTGGAGTGCTTCTGCAAGCGTGATCTTTGGAGCGCTGAGCGCGACCTCAGCAAGCGACCCATTGCCGGGTTCTTCAGCAGGGTCTCTGAAGTATTCTTCATCCGGCCACTGCTTGATCAACTCATCATCACGTGATCCACCACTCGCCGGAGCGCTCACAGGGAGATTCTGATCGAGGAGCAAGCGGCGCCGAAGCGTGTCGCTCGCCGGCTCGATTGTGAAGCCGTCCTTATCGCGACCCATCGCGGCTTTCCAGGATTCATCCAGCACACGATCCGCGGCTTCATCCGCCTCCACGCGATACGACTGGGGAGAGCGACAGCCCGCTTGCGTCAAGACGGCGCCAGCCGACAACGCGAGTAATGCCTTGTGTCTACCTGATAGAGGACTGATCATGCTCGAAACGATCCACAACGCGAGGGGTCAGAATCGGAACCCACGCAGCCAGCAGGGGGAAACCATCCATTTCAGACCCAAGTATCCGGTCAACCCACACTGTGAGCGACGGCACCAGATAGGTGCCGTGCAGAATCATACAGGTCAAGATTGGAACAGTTGCGAGAATCCAATTCTTCATCAGAACTCAAGAGGGTTCAGAGCGATGGATAAGCAAGCAAGTAATGGAGCCGGGGGGAATCGAACCCCCGTGCCGGGATTGTCAGCAGGGTGCTTCTACGGGTGTAGTCGTTGGTTTAATCTCGATCTTGCACCGGGCAACGACACCCTGTGGTTCGATCCAGCATCTTGAAACCTCCTCGCCAGCGTGCCAAGAGGCGCCACACGCTGACCAGTCCGATGATCGTGATCCACCGCCTCATCGGACGTCGGGCGGTGGATCCGCGGCCACTATTAGGCTGCGAGTGCGTACTGCGGTTCGGCAGTTATAAAGTTGCGTACTTTTTACGAGGCCAGCACGCTCCTCGACACGCAACACCAAGCCTTCCCAATCCGGTCGAATGCCATATCGGCCCCAGTGAATACCCCGCGGACCGCCCGCGAGGATCATCATTCTATACATCAAAACTAGATCCTGAGTTCATGATTTCGGGATCCAAGTTCCAAGGAGTGCTCCACCCAGAATACAAGTATCGGACAAGGAGATTTCTCCCTAAGCAGGAAATAACTCCAATGGACCATGTGTATGCAGATCGGTTCCACGATTCCGGTAAATTTGTATTGAATTCAGGACCATATCGGGTACATTCAATGAATCGCCGCTGGTGACTCAACTCAGTGGGATTTCTCGATCGTAGGAGGGTCAGAATGTTTTCCAAAGCTAGAGCTATGTCCTTGTGTGCCGGGATGGCACTCGCTGCATCATTCGCGATCGCGAACGATGTTCCAACCACTGTCATGACCAAGCAGGTTTCCGAATCAACCGCTGAAAAGCGTGAGATTATCCGTGAGAACCAAGGCATGCTCCCGCATTCTGTGGCGCGCCAGTGGAATGAAGTCCTCCTCGATTCGATCCGCAAGGACTTTGCTCGTCCGACCGTGCACGCTCGCAACCTCTACCACACCAGTGCTGCGATGTGGGACGCGTGGGCCGCGTACGACGCACAAGCCGACCAAGTGCTCCATCAAGAAAAACTCTCGGCAAAGGATGTTCAAGCCGCTCGAGAAGAGGCGATCAGCTACGCGATGTACCGCTTGCTGCGTCATCGCTTCCTCTTCTCTCCAGGCGCTCCGACTGTGCTCCCTGAGTACGACTTGCTCATGGCAGAGCTTGGATACGACATCACCTTTACAGACACAGTTGGCAATAGCCCGGCAGCACTGGGTAATCGAATCGCTCAGACCATCATCAGCTTCGGCATGTCTGATGGCTCAAACGAAGCGGGTGCGTACTCGAATACCTATTACCAGCCGATCAATCCGCCTTTGCTCCCAGACTTCCCAGGGAATCCTGACATCCTCGATCAGAACCGTTGGCAGCCTTTGGCGCTCGAGTTCTTCGTCGATCAGTCCGGCAACCCGATCCCCTTCGGGTACCCAGACTTCCTGAGCCCGGAATGGGGTGATGTCAGA
>WUAJ01000286.1 GCA_009827215.1 Phycisphaeraceae bacterium | reverse complement strand
AAGCCATACTGATCGGAGTGACGAATCGCCGCGAAATCTCCGCTCGGAGTCTCATGAAGACCTGTATTGATTTGCCAGAATGAGAAGACACCTGTTGCGCCAGTAGGCGCGCCTGGACCAATATAAGTTCTGGTTGGGTCGAACTCAGGGAATCGAATCGCTGGCGAGCGGGTGCTGTCGAAAATACTTTCAAACAGAATATGCTGAATATCTCGAATGGTGAGTGTCGGATTTGCTTCGAGCATCAGCGCGATGATTCCGCCTGCAATAGCGGCACTACTTCCATTGACCTGAGTAACATCCAAGAACTGATTGATGTCTGCGAGGAAGTCAGTAGTTTGATCAGGGATTTCGTCAGTCCCGTTTGCAGGAATCGCAGCAAAAATCCCTCTGGGCTCAGTGCCGCCATTGTCCCAGTATGACATCGCATTTGAGGTGCCCGTATATACGGAAGCGAACACGCCTGGTCCGATTGCTTGATTCATGTCAGCAAATCCGTCTTCGCCGAAACCATTGATGAGGAAGGTCAAACGATCGCTCGCGAATGGATACATGTAGGTCTGTGCACGAATGGAGGTTGGTCCAACCGTGAACATCCCGCCTTCTTCGAAGTCGATGATTGAAAGCTCATTCCCGAGTAAAAGTTCGTCAAACCCTGTGGCATCGTATGGATCTGGGTAGAAGGGCATTTGGGCTACAGGATCGAAGTCCTGACTGAAGCCGCCTGAGAATACCAGGATAGATCCCTTGCGGTTCCGGCCAAACTTGAGTGAGTTTCGGAAGAAATCACCCACATAGTCATTCACTGCGCCGTCATTAAAGGATGCCGCGAAGTTGAATGAGGTGAACTCATTGAGTCCGGGTGAAGGTATGACTTTGATATCAATATTTGAAAGCTCATATGTGAGCATGTTCGCGATCTGAAGATCGGTGCCTGTGCTCATGCTCGCGAACTGTGCGTTTGGGGCAATGCCGTGTCCGCCAACCCCGTTGTCTCGTTCCGCGGCGATGATCCCGGCCACGCTTGTCAAAGCTCGATCCGGAGGGAAGAGTGTGGTGTCCACAGGCATAGTCAAATCAGGATCATAGTTGGCATCAAGATCCGTATGAGCAAAGTCGAGGTGCTCTATATTGCTCGGGCGAGCAATCCCGATTGTGATACCCGCTCCTGTGTAACCCATGACATCATAAATGTCCTGTGTCACATTGTTGTCCCTACCGAGGAAGATTGGAAGGGTATTGTTGAGGTGCCAGAATGAAGCGAGCGCTGGATCAGATGTTCCTGCAGGTCCTACATTTGGATCAGCTGGCTGAATTCCAGGAGCCAAGGTTGAACGGTAAGATGCAGAACCTCTGTTCCCATTTTTGATCGATTGTTGCCAAGCACGCTGGCTGATCTGGGAGAACTGAGCAACCTCACCGGAGTCAACCGACGCGTACCGGACTTGATCGCTTTGCGATAGGATCTCAGCGACAGCAATAGCAGATCGTACAGAGTCTGTTGTCAGTTCCCATGCATCTGTGCGGTTCCCAAGAGCTCCTTCCAGTGAAACTTGTCCTACAGAGTCAGGCAACTGTGCGATCAGCGAACGCATCGTGGTTAGCCCCTCGGCACGGACAACAACTTTGTTGCGTAGGAACAACTGATAAGGTTCCTGGCGATCAGCAACATCTGCAAGACTCGACTTCGCATCGGGTGTGTGCAGATGGATCGCTTTACTCTGCTGACCGCGAACCTTCAACGCGACCAGTTCTCCTTTGCTGCTCGCATCAGACTGTTGGGGAGCAGCGGCACTAACAGAAACGGCAAGTCCCATCGCGGCGAGAATCATGCCTTTGAGCATTGCGTTGGTTCGGTTTCCGGTTGCATTGTTGGATTGCATTGAGTACTCCATCTGGTCGTCGTGTGTCCGGGTTTTCGGGTGCCACCATCATACCGCATTCTGCTCTGTTTTTGAGCCAGAATTGCGGATTATCTCGATCTTGACCGCCAATGCTCGGGTTCATGGGCTGGTCGATGGCGTTGTATACAGCGAATAGGGGAGAACGCTGTTCTTCATTCAGTCTATTCGATCAGAGATTAGTCGTGGTTCCTGCGAATCATAGTGGATTTCAGTATCCCCACTCAACAGCTTTGTTAGGGTGCAGGATGGGTCATGGAAGCCGGATCAAGCAATTCATTGAGCCGATCCGTATCCAGTTCTCCTTGCTCAAGCGCGAGCTCGCGCACGGTTTTGCCTTGCTCGTAAGCCGCGTATGCGAGCTTTGCAGAGGCGTCGTAACCGATGACAGGCACGAGGCTTGTGCACATCGCGAGTGAGCCTTCGATCAAGTCGGCGCAGCGTTGCTCATCTGGTTCGAGTCCCTTGATCAGTTTGTCTTCGAACATCGTGCACGATCCAGTGAGTAGTTGGATCGAGTCCAAGACATTTGCGGCCATCATCGGCATCGCGACATTGAGATCCAGCAGCGACCCGACACCGCCAAGTCCACCAGTAGTCACGGCCGTGTCGTTCCCAATGACCTGGCAACTCGCCATGACCACGGCTTCGCAGATTACAGGATTCACCTTCCCTGGCATAATGCTTGAGCCGGGCTGGACCGCTGGGAGTTTGAGCTCACCAATCCCGCAGCGTGGTCCTGATCCCAACCAACGGATGTCGTTGGCGATCTTGGACATGCTGACCGCGATGGTTTTGAGGAGCCCGGACACTTCGACATAGCCGTCTTTCGCGTGTTGTGCTTCGAAGTGGTTCTCCGCTTCGCAGAACTCGATGCCGG
>WUAJ01000285.1 GCA_009827215.1 Phycisphaeraceae bacterium | reverse complement strand
GAAACGCGACCAAGACTACGGCGACCTGCTCTTCCAACTCACCGATCGCCATGGGCGCAAGACCGCACTGGGACCGACACATGAGGAGGTCATCACCGATCTCATGTGCGGCTGTCTGACGAGCTATAAGCAGTTCCCACTGAATCTCTATCAGATCCAGTCCAAGTTTCGTGACGAGTTCCGTCCGCGTGCGGGACTGCTACGCTGCCGAGAGTTCATTATGAAGGACGCGTACTCGTTCCACCTCGAACTCGAAGGCGACGCTGGTCTCAATGAAACCTACGACAAGATGTACAAAGCGTACACGAACATCTTCACACGCTGCGGCTTGGACTTCTCCGCCGTCGAAGCCGAGGCGGGACCGATCGGGGGATCTGCATCGCACGAGTTCATGGTCAACTGTATCAACGGCGAGGACACGATCTTGGTCTGTCCAGTGTCGGGATACGCCGCAAATGTTGAGAAAGCGGAGATCGGTGAGCGATTGTTCTCTTGGGACCACGATGCAACGGCAGAAGTTGCCAAGCACCACACCCCTGGAATGCCGGGAATCGATCTGGTCGCAGAGCACCTCGGGACCAACGCCGCTGGAATGCTCAAGACGATCGTCATGCGGAGCGTCGAAGAATCCCCACGCTGGGTCCTCGCGGTGGTTCGCGGAGATCATGAGGTCAACGAGGGCAAAGTGCGAGACGCCGTTGGTGTCGCAGTCGAACTGGCTGATGAAAAAGAAGCAATCGCGGCGGGATTCGCGATCGGATATGTCTCACCCAAGATGCTCGATTCCATCGATCTGACAATGGTCATCGATCCAGACGCTCTCGGGAGTGGGAACTGGGCGACCGGTGCTGACGAGAAGGATCATCACATCACTGGGTTCAACTGGTCGCGTGATCTTCCGAGCGCAAAGGACAATGCGATCGTTGCAGACATCCGCAATGCACAAGCGGGGGATCCATCCCCAAGAGCCGCAGGGGCGAATCTTGAAGCGAAGCGTGGTATCGAGGTGGGGCACATCTTCAAGCTCGGCACCAAGTACTCCGCCGCGATGGGTCTCAGCGTCCTCGACAAGAACCAGAAGAACCAGGACGTCATCATGGGATGTTACGGCATCGGTGTCTCGCGCACGCTCGCGTCATGCATCGAGTCTTCACACGACGACAATGGGATCATTATGCCGATCTCCATCGCACCGTACCATGTCCACATCATCACGATCAAACCAAACGAAGAAGGCGTGCTCGACCACGCATTCACACTTGCAGAAGAACTCCGAGAACTCGGGATCGATGTCCTCGTCGACGATCGCAACGAACGCCCCGGTCCGAAGTTCAAGGACGCGGACCTCATCGGCATCCCGCTCCGCATCATCGTCTCTTCTAAGACGATTGACGAAGGACAGGTCGAGTTCAAGAAGCGCACCGACGAGGGCAAGGCATTCCTTGTCGATCGCTTTAAGATCGTCGAGATCTGCAAGGACGAAGTGAAGGATTAACCCTACACGCGATCACCTGATTTGATCCGTTTTTAGACGCATTTCGATCGATCACCGCTTGACAGGATGCCCGCATTCTGAGACTATGGGCGTTCCAGCGGCGCTCGTGTAGCCGCGTTATCGGTCTGTTTGCGATTAATACAGGAGATCACCATGCGTCCATCTATCTTGACGCCCCGCAGTCTGTGCGGAGCGCTCGCCATCGCTACGCTCTCGGGGACAACCCTCGCGGCACCACAACAATCGTCCGCAGTCTCCAGTCACCTCCGATGGTCTAACGGGCTCGCTGATCAAGTCGGACAGATGAACCCAACACAGATCGCGACAACGCTCACTCAGCTCGCGTCGCGTGAGCACCAGTCACGCGTGCTCGTCTCCTTCTCCTCGCCGATCACTCCCAACCAGCGTGCTCTGCTCAAAGCTCAGGGGCTCACCCTGCTCAGCTCGCTCGGCTCAACCAACTACTTCGCATCGCTGGACGCAAACGCCAACATCGCGACGCTCTCCGCTTCAACAATCGTCAACGTCTCGGAGATCAAACGTCACCACAAGCTCCACAAAGACCTGATCTCCGGCGTGATCCATCCCTGGGCCGTCTCGAGCCAAGGAGCCGTCGGAAAGTCAGCGCTCAAAGAACGCGTCAACAAAGAATCACTCCTGCTCGAGGACTACACCCGCGAGGGAGTCGATCCGACCATCGCGGTGATCGTCAAGTTCCACAAGGACGCAGACTACATCACCGAGTCCGCACGCATCGCTCAGCAGCTCGGCGCTCGCGTCAACTCGCACATCGACTCGGTCAACTCCGCAGTCTTCCATATACCTGCTTCGCAGATCGACGCGCTCGCAAGCGACGACGCCGTGATGTGGGCCGAGCCACCACTGCCGGGTTTCACCGAACTCAACGCGTCCAACCGAGCGTTGACCAACGTCGATGAAGTCCAGACAGCTCCGTACAACCTCGACGGCCCGGGCGTCACCGCGATGATCTACGACGGCGGACGCATGGCCAACCACGCGGACATCGACGGACGCATGACCGTCGGCGCTTCGGATACCGCAGGGACCTCGGACCACGCGACCCACGTCGGTGGCACCGTCGGCGGCGACGGCACCGCTTCGAGCGGAAACCACAGAGGGATGGCGCCAGCAGTCGAGCTCATCTCCTACGGTTTCGAGCAAGAGGGTGGTCTGTCCCAAGGCTTCCTCTACACCGATCCGGGTGACATCGAAGCGGACTACACCGAAGCGAT
>WUAJ01000284.1 GCA_009827215.1 Phycisphaeraceae bacterium | reverse complement strand
TGCACAACGATCTCTGGGACCGGCTCGTCCGATGTCTGTTGCACCGGAGTTGTTTGCTTCGATGGTTCAGCTTTCGTCGAGCGTTTCACTCGACGCGACTTGCGAGAGCTTGAGGGTTGAGGCGAAGACGCGGTGATCTCGACCATCGGCTTGCCACCCAACCCCAACCACGAACCAGTCCGGTACGAGCGGGTATGAAGGATCATCGCGTCGCTCCCGAGATCCTTGCGGACCTGCGCGAGCGCTTGAGCCATGGTGGGTGCGGTGTATGTCTTAAGCTTCATATTCAGCCGTCCTGGCATGTGCTCTCAGTGAGCGTGGTACAAATGGCGGTATTCAGCTGTAATGTACCGTTCTGGCAGGACTTTGACCACTTATCGACAGGTTGTCCACATCGAATTGCTTATGCAACACCCGCCGGGGTTTGCTGCCGGCTTGGCACGTTGGCGGATTCCCCGATCGGTCCGATGAGTCCAACGGATTCGACCTCGATGCCGCTGACGACCTCGTTGTATCCCAAGACGGCGACTCCTGGGATGTGGGGTTCGAGGATCTGCCACATCGCGTTGCGGACTTGAGGGGAGGCGATCACAACCGGAAGCCGACCTCGGGCCATCACGGCTCCGAGTTCCTCGCTTACAGCATTCGCGATGTCTCGCGCCACTCGTGCCGGGATGTTGAGCACTGTTCCCGCGGCTCCGCGATCGATGTACGCGTTGACCTGATCCTCGAGTCGAGGATCGAGCGTGACGCTCACGAGCGAGAGCTTGCCCTCGTCATTGGTCTCTGCGTACAGCGAACAGATCGTCCGGCGCAGCGCGTTGCGTGCGTACTCGACGAGCACATCGAGGTCCTTGGTCTTGGTTCCCCAGTCCGCGAGTGTTTCGAGGATGGTTTCGATATCACGGATCGGGACACGCTCGCGCAGGAGTGATTGGAGCACCTTCTGGAGTTCTCCAACTTTGATGATTGCTGGGACAGCTTCCTCGACCAATTTCGCGGCTTTCTCTTTGAGTCCCTCGAGCAGGTTGTTGACTTCTTCGCGAGTGAGCAGTTCGTCGGCGTAAGTCTTGACAAGCTCGGTGATGTGTGTCGCGAGCACGCTTGTCGGATCAACGACGGTGTAGTTCATGCTCTCGGCGCGGCTGCGGATGCCGGGATCGATCCACCACGCGTCGAGACCGAAAGCGGGTTCGACTGTGTGCACGCCTTCGATCTTGCCTGTCGTGAGTCCTGAATCCATCGCGAGCAATCGTCCTGGATCCGCTTGTCCGGACGCGACCATGTTGCCTCGGATTTTGACGCGGTACTCGTGTGGTGGGAGTTGCATGTTGTCTCTGATGCGCACGGGCGGCATAACGAGCCCGAGTTCCACGGCGAGCTGGCGACGCACGGCGCTGATGCGATCGAGGAGGTCCCCGCCTTGGTGTGTGTCGATGAGCGGGACTAAGCCGTATCCGACCTCAAGTTCCAGCACATCGACCTTGAGCAGGTCTTCGACCTGTGGTGGTTCGGGTGCGGATTGTTGAGCGGCATCTGCTTCTGCTTCTTGACGCTGAACAGTCTTTTTGTCTTGCGCGAGCCGACCGATTGTCCACGAAAGCACACCCAGGCCTACAGCGATGGTCAGCAACGGCATCGTGGGAAGTGGAGAGAACGCGAGCACGGCAAGGAAGCACGCGGTGATCGTGAGTCCCTTGGGTTGGGACACGAGCTGTCCAGTGATCTCGGTCCCGAGGTTCCCCTTGTCTCCCGATCGCGTGACGATGAGCGCCGCGGCCATGGAGATGATGAACGATGGGATCTGACTGGTCAGACCATCACCGATGGTCAGCTTTGTGAAAATCTCGGCGGTCTGACCCGCGGGCCAACCTTTATCAATGGTCCCGACGGCGAAACCACCCGCGATGTTGATCAGCGTGATGATGATGCCAGCGATCGCGTCGCCTTTGACGAATTTGGAGGCACCGTCCATCGCTCCATAAAAGTCCGCTTCGCGTCCGATCTCGTCACGGCGTGTGCGTGCTTGCGCTTCGGTGATCATGCCGTTGGAGAGCTCGGCGTCGATCGCCATTTGCTTGCCGGGCATTGCGTCGAGGGTGAATCGCGCCGCGACTTCCGCGATGCGTCCAGCGCCCTTGGTGATGACCATGAACTGCACGATCATCAGGATCGCGAAGATGATCACACCAACAAAGAGTGAGTCTCCCGCAACGAACACACCGAACGCGGAGATGACCTTCCCCGCAACCCCGATTGCTTCTTGTGGTGTCGATGCGTCCGCGGTGAGGATCAGGCGCGTCGATGCGATGTTGAGCACCAATCGCAGCAGCGTCGTCGCGAGCAGGAGTGATGGGAAGACGGAGAATTCGAGCGCCTTCTGCATGTAGAGCGTGGTGAGCAGAATAATGACGGCGAGCGAGATATTGAACGCGATGAGGATGTCCAACGCCGCGGGTGGGAGCGGAAGCAGGATGACGGACAACAGCATGACGAACCCGATAGGTACGATCAGACCTCGGTAATCGCTGATGCGATTGACCCATGAGGGGAGGACTGTGCTGGATCGTTGTTCAGCCATGCGTGTTTAGTGGTGTTCCTTATTCTGTGAGTGCGGGCTCAAGGTTCGGGTTCAGTTGTTTAAGTTCGCTTTGTGCCTTTCCTTCCATCCTGTAGACATACGCGAGCAGCTCAGCGACCGCTTCGTAGTGTTCAGGGTTGATCTCTTGACCAACTTTAATCCCCCAGTACA
>WUAJ01000283.1 GCA_009827215.1 Phycisphaeraceae bacterium | reverse complement strand
CATCGACCTGTTCCCATACATCAAGTCATCCCACTATCACGGCGATTGCACACGTTGTGTTGTCCACGGCGATATCCCTGACGAGGTCGCGAAGATGCACTCGACGGTCATCGAAGCAAAGAAAGCCGCGGAGAATGCGACGCGAGCCGGAGTGACTGCTGATGCTGTGCATGCGGCGACGATCAAGGTCATCGAAGCGAATGGGTATTCAATGGGACTGCTTGAAGAAGGCGCTCCAGATACTGCTTGCACGATGCCTCACGGTACAGGGCACGGGATCGGGCTAGATGTCCACGAACCCCCACTGATCGATGTGGGAGGGCCAGAACTGGTTGAGGGGGATGTGCTGACTATTGAGCCGGGACTGTACTGCAAAGCGATTGGTGGGATCCGCATCGAGGACATGGTCGCGGTCACCCAAGACGGCATTGAGAACTTTAACACACTGCAGACAGGCCTGGCTTGGAGCTAACTACTTTGCTTTGCCTTGAGCGGCAACAGCAGCCATCGCGGCTTCCACGGCTTCCGCATCACCGAGGTATCTCTTGGAGATCGGTTTCAGATCAGCATCCAGTTCATACACCAGAGGCATGCCCGTCGGGATGTTGACTCCGACGATCTCTTCGTCAGAGATCCCATCGAGGTACTTCACAAGTGCACGCAAGGAGTTCCCGTGCGCTGCGATGATGAGCCGCTTACCGTCTTTGATCTTGGGAGCGATCTCGTTGTCCCAGTAGGGGATTACACGCTCGACGGTATCTTTCAAACACTCGGTGGTTGGAATGTCTTTGGGATAGAGTCCGGCGTAACGACGATCATGTCCAGGCCAGCGTTCATCCGAGGTTTCAAGAGCTGGTGGTGGCGTGTCGTAGGATCGGCGCCAGATCTTGACCTGGTCCTCGCCGTGCTTCTCGGCGGTTTCAGACTTGTTGAGTCCTTGAAGCGCTCCGTAATGTCGCTCGTTGAGTTGCCAAGCTCTGGTCACTGGGAGCCACATGAGGTCCATTTCTTCGAGTACATGCCAGAGCGTGCCGATTGCTCGTTTGAGCACGGAGGTGTACGCAAGATCAAAGGTGAACCCTTCCAGAGCAAGCAGTCTGCCTGCTGCAGTGGCCTCATCATGACCTTGCTCACTGAGCGGGACATCTTTCCAGCCCGTGAAGCGGTTCTCTTTGTTCCAAGTGCTCTGGCCGTGACGGATGAGGACGAGTGTGTACACAAGCGGCTCCCTGTTTGAGGTCATTGAACCTCATTCTAGCCCGCTGTGATCCGATGGCTCGGGACATCGTACACCGGAACCACATCGAGCAGATCCACGCGTGAAGCGTACTCGATGTCCCGATCCATACCCAGCTCGATGAGGCGCTTGCCGTGGACAGTTGCTCTGAGTGCCTCATGAATCGAGCCATGCTGATCGATCGCATGATTGGTCGCATCGGCAATCAACTGAGCAGATTCTGTTGGTTGGGCACCGAGTTGGATGAGCCGATCAACCATCAGTCCTGCGGCAAAGCAATCATCTGCTGATACCTGCTGATATGTTCCGGCGCAGATGATGGTTGTGTCTGTACCCTCTGCGTAGTCGCACACCGCTCCTCGATTGACAATCGACCCGATGAGCACTGTTCGTGCCCGATCGAGCATGGAGAGAGCACGAGTACCGTTGGTGGTAGTCAATATGAGGTCCTGTCCCTGCACAACATCGCTGGTGTATTCAAGCGGTGAGTTCCCCAGTTTAAATCCTGCTGGAGGGAGACCGTCGCGCTCGCCGCAGAGGAAGGAGTTGTGCAGAGCATTCGCGATATGTCTCGCGTGATCAACATCGCGAACTGGTAGGATCGTGCGAGCACCGGCATGGAACGCCGCGGCGATTGTGGTCGTCGCGCGAAGGACATCGACCACGATGAGCGTGTGAGACTCAACCTGTGATTTGGGCGCGTGCTCTGGGAGCAGGGCAACATCAACGATCGGCATGGTCACCTGCTAGAGTCCTGAATATTCGCTCAGTTCTTCGCCCATTGAGAGCGGAACTTGGATGCATCCATCGAGTTTGGACGGATCATATCCAAGAGTTGAGTCTGAGCTCGCTCAACCTCAAGCGGGGTCAGTTCAAGCAGCGCGATCCGATCGAGGATGATGCCAATCTGTGACATCACGATCTCGACTTCATCCTGATTGTCGCTGTTCAGTCGCTGAGTGATTTGATCAATGCCAGGTCGTGAACCAGTCTCTTCATCGAGTTCGCCGAAGAGGGAGATGTACGCTGAGGTCAAACGCTCAACACTGCGTTGGGACAAGCGATCCATGATCAGCGTTGGGGATTGATCAGGAGCGACGGTGTATCGCTCAGCACCCGTCAGGGCGCCTTCGCGGACCGTGCTTCCAGACACATAGGTCGGCGCGAGTCCGAGCTCGATGAGCACCTGACGCTGTGCGAGGTAAGGTTCATCGTCACGCAATCGGATCTGATCTTCATCTGCCAATGCGGAACCAAGGTTCGCTTGGGTGGTTGGTGGGTTCATGTTCAGCAACGGCCCCAGAGTCAGGTCATAGGCGTAGACCTGTCCGCTGGTCGTTGGAAGCGTTCCCATGAAGTTCGCGAGCGAGACGCCGCCTGGGAAAGTCTCTATTGCGAGTCCAAGCGTGGTGCCGCTTCCTGCGTTGTTTGCGAGAATCACATCCTCGGCACCGATCATCGCTCCACCAGCGTCTGTGACAATGGTGCCATCAAGGAGGATGGTTCCAGAAGCGAGCAGTTCCGCGGCTT
>WUAJ01000282.1 GCA_009827215.1 Phycisphaeraceae bacterium | reverse complement strand
AGTCCAGTGTGGACTCAACGGACGCGACGCTCTGGGACGAATCTTGATTCGCTGAGACATACGCCGTACCGATCGAGAAAATCATGGAGAGCCCTGATGCCGCGATCGCCGCGATCAGCAAGGCTTGCATGAGTTTGTTTGGGTTCCCGAGCTTCTCGTCATGCTCGCTGAGTGCTTCGGATGCTGAGGTCGTGCTCATCACTGGTTCTCCTCGCGGGGGCTTTGGGGTGTTGGTCCCGCAGTTTGAACTTCCATAACGATCCGCGACTCGTCAAGCATCTCGATTTGACAACCAAGCGAACAGAATCCGTCTGTAGCGATTGTGCGGATTCGGTCGGTTCCACGAACGAGCGTGCTCATTCGCGGGATTGGTCCGATTTTGGGGCTGATCCGAGCGAATGCCCGATGGAGTTTGGGGATAGTGTGGTACACTGCAAACACGACGGATTGAACGGAGATCAGATCCATGGATGTATTTGTCATCAAAGGCGGACGCAAGCTCAGCGGCACAATCCGGATCAACGGCTCCAAGAACGCCGCACTCCCTTTGATGACCGCGGCCTTGCTTACTGACGAGCCGCTGATCCTCTCCGAGGTCCCAAACCTCTCTGATATCCGCAACATGACCAAACTGCTTGGTGAACTGGGTGTCCAGAGCGACATCGAAACCACGGATCTGGGACAAACCATCACTCATCGAGTTGTGGACCCCACCCAATCGCACGCTCGTTATGAGATCGTCCGCACCATGCGCGCGAGCATCAGCACGCTCGGACCGCTCGTCGCGAAGCGTGGATACGCGCGCGTCTCGCTCCCTGGAGGATGCGCCATCGGTCAGCGACCAGTCGACCTGCACTTGCGTGGACTAGAAGCACTGGGCGCCAAGATCACCCTCGACGGCGGAGACATCATCGCGCAAGCTCCGGGTGGGCGATTGATCGGTGCTTCGGTGTTCCTCGGAGGACCGTTCGGATCCACTGTTCTGGGAACAGCGAATATTCTCTCCGCCGCGACACTCGCGAGAGGGACGACAATCATCGAGTCCGCGGCGTGTGAGCCGGAGATCGTGGATCTTGCGAACATGCTCATTGCGATGGGCGCCAAGATCAGCGGCGCCGGATCCCCACGCATCACGATTGAAGGCGTCGAAGAACTCTCGGGAACCACGCATCGAGTGATGCCGGATCGGATCGAAGCGGGAACCTACATGTGCGCCGCGGCGATCACTCAATCAGAAATCACTCTCGACAACTGTCCGCTCGATGCGATGATGAGCGCGACGGACACGCTGGGACACATGGGAGTCGATGTGAACGCTGTGGGATCCGCGGATGATCCGATGCGCCGTTCGTGCGTGATCTCTCGTACTGGAGCGATTACCCCTGTTCAGATCACGACGCAACCCCATCCTGGATTCCCGACGGATCTTCAGGCGCAGTTCATGGCGTTGCTTTGTCTTTCGAACGGCAACGCGGTGATCACAGAAAAGATTTTCCCTGAACGCTTCCTTCATGTCGCGGAACTGTGCCGAATGGGCGCTCAGATCCATCGTCAAGGCGCGACCGCAGTCGTCACAGGTGTTCAGCAACTTACCGGCGCACCGGTCATGGCTTCAGACCTCCGTGCGAGCGCCGGACTCGTCATCGCGGCGCTGGCGGCACAGGGACAGACAATCATCAATCGCGTGTATCACATTGATCGCGGATACGAGCATCTTGAGGATAAACCCGCGAAGGTGGGCGCATCGATCCGTCGCGCCAATGCCGAAGAGTTCGCAAATTCTACGATGACTCTTTGAGTCAAGATCTGAGCTGCGGCTGTCTAAGAATCATCTTCGTCAAAGCCGCGCTTGATCATGTCACTCAGGTGATTCAAGCATGCTTTCGCGTCATCACCTTTACAAACGACTTCGATTGTTGTGCCCTTGGTCGCGGCGAGGAGCATGAGGTCCATTACAGACTTCCCATCGGCGTCCTCGTCATTGGCGCGGACGCGTACCTCAGACTTGTATTCACCAGCGGCGGTCGCGAAATCCATCGCGGGACGCGCGTGGAGCCCGTAGTGATTCACGATCTTCAGCTTGGCTGAACACGAATCAGTCAAATGGATCTCCGGATGGATAGTCTCACAATGCACGCTCTTTCTACATCCGCTCGGCTCGCAAAGTTCACGAATCAGGAGAAGCGGGGTACGAATTTTGAACTCACTCGCTCACTCGGGTTATCAGGACCCAAGCGGTCACGGCTTACGCTTCGCCGAGCCGATGATGATCGGCGTCGTCGAGCAGTTTCTGGATCTCTTCCACATTCTGGGTCTGCCGCATGTAGCGTCGGAATGTTTCCTTGGAGAGATTCTTGAAGATCGTTTCCATCGCTTGGAGGTGATCCTCTGGTTGATCCGCTGGTGTCAGCAACATCACCACGGTGTAGACAGGGAGTTTGTCACGCGACTCAAAGTCAATGCCGTGCTGACTCAGACCCAAACCTGCGGAAAGCTTGGTGATCTTGGGATGCTTGATATGCGGCACGGCGACCCCGAACCCGAACCCTGTCGAAGATTTGTGCTCACGATCGAGGATCTTCTGGAGCAGCTCATCGCGGATGTCGGATGGTGCGGCGCCGCTCTCGATGAGCACATCAATCATCTCCGCGATCGCGCTGTCCCGATCTTTCGAAGTCAGATCGTGCCTTATCGCATCAGGTTGAATGATCTCAGTGAGTTTCATACATTCCCCGTTTCGGTGAGAGTTGACGCGTACACCATAGCCGCATTGTACACGATCGGCTCAAACCTGTGCTCAAACATTGACTTAGGACGCTCCGCGAGCGGTCAAAGCGATCTCAACGGACGGCTTTGAGCTTCTCGCGATG
>WUAJ01000281.1 GCA_009827215.1 Phycisphaeraceae bacterium | reverse complement strand
GACAGGAACATTCGACACGCTCATCGCACCAGCAACCGGCGATCCTCGACTAAGTTACAAGGTCGGATACTTCGAGAACGAAATCCGCGTCGGCGCGGTCTGTGATACCGACTTCGACTTCTCAGGAGGTCTCAACTTCCTCGATGTCTCTATCTTCCTCGGCCTCTACGCCGACATGGACCCGATCGCGGATATCACGGGCGAAGGTCAGTTCAACTTCCTCGACATCTCCGCGTTCCTCGCGAGCTACGGACAGAGCTGTCCATAAACAGTTCAGTATCGTGAAGCACAATCAAAGAGCCCCCAGCGATTGCCGGGGGCTCTTTTAAATCAATGCGGGTGACAGGAATCGAACCTGCACGGGCTATGCCCACCAGAACCTAAATCTGGCGCGTCTACCAGTTCCGCCACACCCGCGGCTCATTTGTGATCAGCCTTGTTTTTAGACCCAAACCCACCATTCCGCACACTTTACCGCACGAATGTAGGTCAAGTTCCGAACAACTTGCCGATACACCAATGTAAAGTGATGGTACACACGCGATGTGCATCGTGCGCCCATCAGCAGACAAGATCCACACGCTTTCGGGAATCCGACCATGCGCTATCGAGACCATATTGCTCTGACCCTCCCCACACTGCTCCTGCGTATCGTCCTCGCGATCACCTTCCTCTGGGCCGGGACCGGAAAGATCATCGGCACCACCACCACACAAGGCGACAACGCCGCTCGCCTCGCGAATCTCGGAGTTAGCTTCCTCCCTGATACCCCTGCCGACCAAGACACCGAATCCGACCTCCCAGATGAACCAGTGAATCCGCTTCCTGAATCCGATTCTGATGTTCAAGAGCAGATCGATGATCTGGAATCACAACCCCCCCAAACACCCAATGAAGCAGATCCAGAGGCTACACAAGAAAGCACAGATGTAGACGCACCCGAGCTTCGAGCAATCAACACGCAACAACCACAGTTCGTGCATGTTGTTCAGTCCACCGCTCCAGCTGTGGGATCAGACTATCCCGATCCAGTCCGCATCAAGAATGTCTACAAGATCACACTCCTGCTCGATCACGCGACCTCACCCGGCTTGACCGAAGACTCACAACCCATCACCCCGACCATGCCTTCTTGGATGGGAAGCGGAAAGATGCCCGTGTATGCCGCTTGGGCAACCGCGATCACCGAACTCGCCGCGGGACTCTTTCTCCTCATCGGACTCTTCACACGACTCAGCGCCCTTTCCGTCACGATCGTGATGCTCGTCGCGATCTGGACCACCAATATCGGTCCCGCTGCTCTCCAGTCCAGCGACGCGATTCTCGGATTCATCCCGCACGCCGATGATCCTTGGAATCCCGCTTCGTATTCAACATTGCTCTGGCAGTTCGCGATCATCATGATGTCGCTGAGTGTGTTCTTGCTCGGCGCTGGACCGCTCTCGATGGATCGTCTGATCTTCCGACCTGGACGCCGTGATCCATATGTCGCGGGAACTCCGGAACGCAAGCAACCCAAGATCAAGCAGGACCCTCCCGCTCCAGCAGCGGATCGAACCTCGTTTGATCGCACACCCCCACCGCCGAGTAATCCGACGCCTTAAAGGCATGACGATGCACATCGGTCGAACCAAACCGATTACAAATCACTAGAATAGATCCGTGCCTCGAAACACATCCATTCTGAGGTGGGCCCTCCCTCCCGGCGTGTCCATCGTTGTGCACACCTCGCTCATCGCGCTGCTTGTCGTGATCGGATCACGAGCCGCGTCGCTCGCGCAATCAAACGAGAAATCGACCAAACTCCCGCTCGCGGAGATCGAGTTCTCTGCGCCTATTCAGAGCACTCCATCATCACAGCAACAAGAGGATTCTGAACCGGTACACTCCTCATCTGAGTCGAATCAATCAAACGACCAGCCTGTTCAGTCAGAGCCGAGTGTGCTGGATCGAAGCGCTCGAGCGCTCTCGGACTCCACACCAGTCGCATCACAAGCGATGAGCGCCGCGACACTTGATCAGCTTTCAAAACAATCCTCCGCCCTCTCCGCTGAGCCTTCCTCTGCACCGACTCCCATCAGCTTTGCTGGAGTCTCGACAGGAGCCGCGCGTTCGATCGTGTATGTCGTGGACACCTCCGGTGCAACACTGACTTCACTCAGCTACATCCGTGAGCGACTGCTCCAATCCATAGATCGTCTAAGCCCAACCCAACGCTTCCAAGTGATCGCGTTCCGCAAACTCGAAAGCTCAGACTACGCAATCCCGAACTTACAAACCTCACGCAACAAGCTCCCACGAGCCACGCGCGAGAACAAGCAAGCCGTCGCGGATTGGCTCTCCAAAATGCCGGCGCGTGGACAGTCCAATCCCGTCGATGGACTCGCGGCCGCGATCGAGCTTGAACCCGACATGATCCTGCTCATCTCGCGCGGGATCCAGCGCACCGAAGCGCCATGGGCAGGAGGACTCAAGCATGTCCGCCAGCGACTCGACGAGCTCAACCCGCTCGATCCTGTCAAAGGAACGCGTCCCGTCGTCATCAAGACCATTCAACTCCTCGATGAAGACCCCACAGGGATCATGCGCACCATCGGGGTCTTCCACGGCGATGGACTCAACGATCACCAAGTCATCACCTACAACCAACTCGCGAATCCTGATCCGGAGCCACTCCCCCCACCTCCAACCAATGCTGATGCGCGTTTGAGCGGCGCCGAAAACCAGATCGTCGGACTTAAAGCATCGGGCGCATACTACCGAGCGCTCTACGCACACACACTCAATGAGGATCAATCCAAGATCAACGAAGCACTGCGGCGCATCCACCAGATGCTCGACGGCGCGGACCCAGAAGACCCACGCGCCGCGCTGCTGATCGCTGAGGCACACTTGCTAGGAAGCGCACAGTTCAACAGCGTTGA
>WUAJ01000029.1 GCA_009827215.1 Phycisphaeraceae bacterium | reverse complement strand
CCTGTCCAGAAACACCATTCCCGCCGCTGTTCGAATGCAGACCAGCGCCTGCCGGTCCAGCGGTCGCCGTCCCGTCGATCACCGCGGCCGCCGGATTCACCTGCGGATTGGTTGCTCCACGGATCTGAGCCCACTCGGTCTGCACCTTCGCGATCGCCGCGTTGACCGCCTCTTGAGTCGGAGGGCACTCTTGACCGGCGAGCGGATGACCCTTGGGATACTGCGTGACCAGCGACTGAACTTCGGAGATCACACGAGACTGAATAAAGCTCCGAGCGGTCGGGTCGTTATTCGCAAGCTCGCCAATCTTGGTGTTCACCAGTTGGTTCGTGTTCTCCCAGTTCAGGTTGTTCTGCTCCTCGGCACGCATCGACGAAAACTCTTCGCGCATGCCTTCACGAGTGAGCGGTGCTGGTTCGGTGTTCTGGGTGTTGGTTCCTTGTCCAGTTTGCGGGTTGCTCCCCGAGAGCACCGACAAGATGTTCTCGGGATCGTGCCCCAGTTCTGCAAACCGACCGACCACTGCGACCGCCGCCTGGGCGTTGGCAATGTCCTCGGCTGATTTCAGCCCTGCTTCAACCGCGTAACCCGCCAGCTCACGAGATCCTGACTGACCAGCAAGCTGCTGGGTCAGGGTCTGCACCTGGTTCTGCAACGCCTGCACATCTGGTGCGGGTGTTGGGACCGGTGTTGGAGATGGTTGTGGAGTGTTCGATGGAGCCGGGGCTGGTGGTGTTGGGGCTTGTACTGCGGGTTCCGGTGCTGGATTCGCTTGTCCGGTCGATGCCGGGGCGGCTCCTGCTGGTGTTCCCTGGGGATCAAAGAGTGGGCGTGAGATACGCATGATTTTCCTCGGTCGTGGATCCGGGCCTCTGCACTGAGCATTTGGCTTGTCGGTTCCGTCCTTCGGTTGGACTGGCTTGTCGGCACCGAGCCGGACCATCCACGCGCATCATAAGTGAGTGTACACTAACTTGTCAAGCCCCTACCCTGTTCACCCCCCTAACAACTGTTTAAGCTCGATTTCCTGAGCCAAACCCTGGTCCGATTCAGCCGCAGGTGGAGCATTAGAAGCCTGACCCCCCTGAGCCGCGGCGACCATCATCCCCTCCTGCTCCGCAAGAAGCAGCGAGGTTTCGAGCTGATCGCCCAGCGCTTTGCGGAGTCGATCGAGCACCTCTGGGTCTTTATGGTGCTCCATCATCGCCCCCTCGATCGCGCTCTTGAACGCTTCAATCGATTTACCCAATGGGATTGGCTCGTACTCCTCACCCAGCACAATCCCAAGAATCGCCTCGTCGAGCCACGATGAACGCCGCTTATCCTCGGGAACCAGCGGTAAATCAATGTCCGCCATCGCCTTGCGATACTCTTCCGGGCTGATCGACTGGGCATTGACCGCAAACTGGAGCTCGAATGCCATCCTCGAACGGCTGCGACGCACAATGTGCTCACGCGCCAACCGGAGCGAGCACGGATTGGACTTCACATCAATGCTGCTTAAACGGCTGAGCTGGTGGTCGGTCATCCCCGCGTTCTTGAGGTTCTTGATCACCGACACCTCGCCGCCAACGGCAAGGCCGATGGTGCACATCCCCAAGCACTCGATCACCGATTCATACCCGCGGATGTCGTTGTTCTGCTGATCCTCGAGCGGCAGCGCGGTGAGCTCGGCACTCAATGTCGAGGTCGATGCCGGGACATGGCTCTTGAGCTTCCCTTCGTCCAGATCACTCTGGAACCCAGAATCCCTGATCTGCTGGGAGAAGTACATGAACCCGTCCATCGAAGCGATCGATGGCTCAGGAACCGACAGATATTGCGGTGTGATCGCCGCCCGTTCGCCCGTGCGCTGCAGGAGCATCACCCCGTTGGAAACCTGATCCCAAACACTATCGGGGTCGGTGGTGTTGCCCGCAAGCGAGTTCTTATCCACCACCAGCATCGGGTTCTGCTTCATCCAGAGACCCTGGAACCAGATCGACGCGGAGAGATTGTTCTTGATCTGATCGTCGACCATCAGACCAACGGTCGAAATCGGGAATCGCGAGTTGGTCCGCTCCCAGCCGCTATTCAACCCCATCGGCATCCCGGTCCCAAGGTACGGGTTGATCGGCATGTCTGGGTTGAGCAGCACACGGCGCCGCTGCTGTCCCATGCTGTTCGGATTTGCAGAGCCGGCACCCGTATCGGCCATCACATACCGGATCCCGAACCGCTCGGGAGAATCCTTGAAGTAAGACTCCGTAACCACGATGCCTTTGGTGTTGGCCTGCTGAGCATAGTGCTGGTACATGCGACCACCGCTCATGCGTGCGATACCAACCTCGACCGGGAGCAGTGTGCCGATGGTCGGCAGGTCGTCTTCCTTGATCCCCGCCCGATCAAAGACCTCCTTGCCGTACAACCGCACGGCGTGGTCAAAGGTCAGCACGCAAGTGAAGTGGACATAGTTGTGATCAAGCAGATTGGTCGAGGTGTTCATCGGATCCAGTGAGAGCTGATACCCGTCGAAATCAAACTGCTCAAACCCGATCTGCCCGTTGGGGTATTTCACATAACGGAAACCATGCCCATGCATCCCGGTGATGTGACGCTCGAAGCTCGAACGCTGCGCGGCGGTGATGTACCCGGACATCTTGAGCCCGACACCCGCGGCCATCTTGAAGATCGTGCTATCCGCCTGCGCCTTGACCGATGGGACACCGATGAGTTGAGCGCCGGTGATATCAAACTTGGATGGACGCGAGACCGCAGCCACACGCCGGATGTGCCGAGTGATCCGGTTGACCGTCGTGAGCATCGGCTGATTCTTGTTCTGATTGAACGACTCGGCCTTGTTCACGAAGCGCTGATACCCAGTGCCCATACTCTCACGACTGATCCACTGCTGTCCACCATCCATGCAGCGGCAGAACGCGGTGTAGTACTGCTGTTCGCAGCGTCCTGGATCATCCAGACGACGCAGCGCGTCGATCATGTCCATGATCTGATCAGCGGTCTTCGGTTGTGAAAGATCTAGGAGCATGGTATACCTCGATTCGTCGAGCGGTGGATCATCAACGGGTTACATACTGGTTGTCGGGACCTGGAAACTGCCGTCAAAGCTCTGTGGCGCGGGAACCCGGAACGCCGGGTTGCCGAATGAATTGCGGACATCATTCGCGGCCTGCTGCGTTGACTTGGGTTGATCTTCTGGTTCAGCTTGCGGAACAAGGGGCGGATCGCCTGCGACCACATCCAGCCGGTTGTTCTGCTGGGCAACGGTGATCCGATCGCTCTGGCGAGTCATTTCTAAAGCAGTCGTGGCCATACTGACCAAGTGCTCATTGGATTCAATGACCCGCTTGGTGCTGGTTTCTTTCATACCAGCGGCAAAGCCCTTGTCATACCCGTATCGGAATCCGATGACACCACTCAGGTACAACGACATCAGACCAATGACCATGATGAAGAAGATGGACATCATCATGCCTGCACCACACTTTCTTGTGACACCGAATCCTCTTCGGATTTGAGCACGCTTTGTACACCGCTGACCTTCGTGTCATGACCAAAGACGCACATCACATCGCGCCCATCAAGCACCTTGATCTTGACTTTCTCTTCAAGACCAATGTCGATCTCCATGTCATGACCGGCCCACTTGTTGACAAAGGCTCGTTCAAAGAGTTGCAGGCCATGCGGTTCATTTGGACGCTCAGGTCCAACCGCGAAGATCGTGCAGGTCTCCGCATCCTCGTCCTTGCTTTCAGGAAGAAAGATCCCGGCTTCTGTTTTCGTAAGATGCTCATCAAACACCACAGCGATCCGGCCGGGTGTCGGTCGGCAATGCGTGGCGAGTTCTTCGAGTTGTTCTTTCGTATACATATGGAGACTCCTTTGGTGCTAGACACCGGTGTGATTCAAACGCTGCATCCCAGGATCCATCGCGGAACGCGGCGTTGCTTTCGTTCGACCCTCGTGAATAAGGGCGTAGTTCTTTTTGAGTATGCTTCCGGGCGGTGATTTCTTGAGACCCATCGCCTGACGAGAGAACGCGCCGCGTCCTCGACCGAGACTTCGATTGTCCTTGCAGAACTTGATCAGGTGGACCATCGCATCAAGCGAGTGCAAGCCCGACTCGTTCTTGAAGTTCACGATGTAGTTGTACAAGCGCTCAAACTCGGGCAACAGCACAAGCGGCTGCTCATAATCAGGGTTGCCGTCGGCACCGATCGGATGACGGCCGGGGAAACACACACACGGCGGCGCGTTCTGCGGATCAGAGTTCTCAATCAATCCAGCGACCGCACGGAATCGCTCGCCCTTATTCAAGTTGTTCGCCTTCGCCTGGTATACATTGTTGATCCCGTAGAGATCTTCAAGGAAGTCCACCAGCGCGTGACCAGGACCCGTCACTTCGACGATCGCCTGATTGATGAGCCGGTTGTGGTGACGGCTATCAGCGATGCCGATCATCCGCTTAGCAATCTCGGGCTGATTCGCAAGAAACTCCATCTCCTGCGTCATGTACAGCGCCGGCTCTGGAACCGCATGTTCGTTTCCCATCTCATCGATACTCAAACCGGATCGGTCACCGTAAGCACCAAGCACCAGTCCAACCATGTCGCTGGTCTTGGGGTCCTTGGTCGATGTCGGATCCACGCACATCATGTGCTCGGCGCGATCAAGGAACCGCCGCGTCTCCGGAGAATCAACATTGAACAGTTCGATCTCTTCAACGATGCGCGTACCAAGCGGCTGCGGATCAAGCTCGTAGTTGGCCGCCCACATATGACGATCACCAAGCTCGGCATATTTACCCTTGAGCCATTTCTTGGGATACAGCTTTGAGATCGACATGAACTTGGGAATGCCCGGTTTGTCGATCGGTCCTCCAACCGGGGCGCGCATCACCCACATCGGAACCCCCTCGCGTCCCTCTGTGTCTTGATACTTCTTCGCCTCAAGCACCGCATCCCACACCAGATCTTTGTGGTGGTGCGGGTAACCGGTGAGCGTGATGTATCCACGCAATCCTTGGTCGCGCGTGAGCCAGGTTGTTCGGTATGCCTGCTTGCGTGCCTCGCGACGAGTCGGTTCACGACGGTCCTTTTCAGGAACCACATCATCTGGGTACAAACGATCAAGGTTGTTTCCAAGCCCACCACCGAATATACCAGCAGCAATCAGGTTCGGGTTCTTGGGGCGATTCTTCGTTTTAACACGAATCGACTGAGCGTTGTTGTCCTTGGCATCAAGCTCATACGGGAACAATCGATTGTTGCGGCGACCTTGCTCTGTGTTCTTATCAAAGCACGATGCTACCGATGCAAGCGTCCTTTCAGCAACCTTCTCATTGTCGTGGATCGTCCCCATCTGGATCTCTGGGTTCTCACCGATCGCCAGCACAATGTCCGCGATAACCCCCTCTGTCTTTCCATGGCGCGGTGGCATCAGGATGATCACACCACGATGCTCGACCCCTTCAAACACAATCTCATAGCCGACCGGACCATACCGATCACCTGGAGCAAGCAAGCCGAATTTAGTGCGTGCATACCCACCCCTCGCAAAGTAGGTGTACATCGACGCCTGCACATGAATCGCGTCGAACACAAAAACCTTCTGCGCCCGTCGTTGGATCTGTTCCTTGTTCCGCTCTGAGCGGTTGACATACACCTGGAATCGGAGCTGGTGCGTAGCTTCTTGCACGCGCCGGCGCTTGCCCCGTGCTTCTGGATCAGAGCGATGTCTCGCCCGGCGTGCCAGCTCACGAACGCGGCGGACTCGCACCCTCCAGTTCTGGACGGCCGCCGCGATCGCTTTTGGGCCGGGGGGTGCTCCTGGATCCTGTCCCTCTGGCATCTGCTCGATCGGCAGAATCTGAGCAGCGGTGATCGGTTCATTCGGATCGTTGAGTTTGTCGTAGATCTTGTCGCCGACCTCTTCGGTGTAATCCATCGCCGCCTCGAGTGCGTCGAGCTCTTCGTCAAACTCGCACAGCAACTCCTGCGGTCCCAGCCGGGCCAACCGATCGATCAAATCCGCGGCCTTCTCGGTGTCGCTGCGCCGATCCGCGATGTCCGACCAATCGATCCCGTGCGCCTTCGCCATCTCCTTCGCGGCCGAGAGCATCGTGTTGATCGAGCACCCATCCGGCAGTTTCTTCCCGCCGGCGACACCCATCGACAGGCGCATGATCAGTGTGTGGAGATTCCGGCAGCACCGTTTCGGATCCACATCTTGCAGCTCCAGAATCGCCTCGGCGATATCCGGCGTGCGGCGCATCAGGATGTCGATGTTCCCATCCTCGTTCAGAAGCTGATCGATGAGTTCCTTCTCCGCACCCTTGGGCGGCTTGCCGGTGGTCTTGTGGTGTTTCCAGTCGCTGGTATCGACATCTGGTTCCGGGATCCCGAAGGTCCATCCATCGCGCGTTGCGATCATCACGCCGTTCATCGAATCCCGCGCGTCCTGGTAATGCAGTTTGTACAACTGACAAAACCCCTTGAGTCCGATCCCCTGATGGACCTTCCCCGAGGGATCGGTGGCGACAAATGGATTGCCCTTCTTCACGGCGGATCACACCCTCCGCCCTGGAACCGCATGGAGCTTGATACTCGAGAACCCGCCGAGACTAGTACAACCGATCCACCACGCGTAATCTGAGTTTTCAAAACCCGTCTTATCAGATTCTTCTTTGATGCAATACCCGAGCAGGTCCTGAATGCCGCGGCTGTCTTCTTCAAGCGTCACACCACACAGCGCCTCCTGACCGATCGTGTTCGCAGCAGAACCCGCGGTATTGGTCTGGATTCCGGTCGAGGTGATGGTCAGCGTGGTTTGGAGCACCCGCTTACCACCCTGCATGAGCACGGCCAGCACCGTCGCGGGATCTGGGGACACATCGTTGACATTGAGCACCCCGGATGCGAGGTACTTGATCATCTGGATTTCATCAGGGAACTTGGAGGAGGGATTGCCCTTGCCCAGTTTCAGCCGCTTGAAGTTCAGCACATCGGTTTGAGCAGAGTCGAAGTCGTATACACTGGTCTGTGACATGGGGGCGGCTCCCTAAGTGAGTATTCACTAACTTAGGATACCGCGAGCACTTGCCCCCGTCAACCAGCGCCATCTCTTCGATCGTTCACGCACTCATGAAATAAATGATTGCGCCAACGAAAACCTACCCATATAATGAGAAACGCCCTCCATAAGGAAGGCGTCGAGCCGGGTCCGTAGTCCCGGTTTAGTTCTAGAATATTAGGATATTCGGCTAAACGGGTCAAGGAGATTCAATGCCGCAAAGGATTTCTTTTTATATTGATGGATACAACCTGTACAACGGGATTATTGAGAAGTATGGCAAGAAATGGCTATGGCTTGATCTCGGCAAAATGTGTGATCAGCTCAAAAAACCGGATCAAGAAATCGTCTCGATCCACTATTGCACGGCCATGGTCAAGAGCAGCGAAGACTCAAAGCAACGCCAACTCGCATACCTTGCGGCCCTTAAATCGGTGAGTAAGCTGCGATTGCATCTCGGGAGCTATCAAGATATCCCGAAATACTGCAAGAACCCCAAGTGCGGAGCGTTAATCGGTCGCTTCAAGGAAAAACAGACCGATACTCGGATTGCGACATTGATCGTCGCTGACGCGATGGCAGACCGGTCTGATGTGCTTGCGGTCGTCGGAGGGGACGAGGATCATGTTCCACCAGTCCAAACTGTCTATCAAGAGTGCGAGGGGAAAAAGGCGATTGTCTGTCTCCCACCAGCCAGAAAGTGCGGCAAGCTGGTGAAAGCAACACGGTCCAAACCGATCGATATCTCAGAAAATCTTCTTAGGAATAGCCAGTTTCCTGATACGGTCAACGCCAAAGGCAAATCGACGACCCGCCCATCTACCTGGTGTTGATTCAACCCTCTCTCATGAACGCACACTTCTCGATGATCCGCTCAAAATGACGGGCTGCGCGATGGATGTACACATCGTTGGTGATCCTCGGCTTCGAGTGCCCGGCAACGATCGACGCTTCCTTATCGTCTGAGTTGTACTCGATCTCGGTGAGCGACCAGTGACGGAGCTGGTTCGGGCTCCAACGGTGATCTTTCACCCACTGATCCGGATTTTCACAGTCCTCTGGCGGTGGGAACGCCTTATCGCACGCCGACTGGATCGCATCGCGATAGCTCCCGGTCGTGTATCGAGGTTTGGGCGCCCGTGCCCCACCACGCACATAGCCCATGAGCTCCATCAGCGAATCCGCCGGTTTGAACAGGAACGCTTCTGGATTCTCCTCGTCGATAAACGGCTCGATCGCCCGGATCGCCCGTGGTCCCAGGGGGATCGGGCGGGGTTTGAACCGCACCTTCGCCTGCCCCTTGGGGATGGTGAAGATCCAGAGATCATCGGAGTGCTTGGTCACCCAATCCATTCGCAAACGGACAATCTCGCCGGGCCGAGCACCGCTCACCATCTGGAGTTCGACCATCGTCCGAACCGGCTTGCTCATAAACTCGATGGATCCGGCGACCAGATCCAGATCCGCTTCCTCCACCGCCTCGGTCTCATGGGCGGTCGTCTGTCCCTGAACCAGTGGTCCGACTGTCTGGAGCGCCTGCAATGTTTCGGGCTTGACCAGTTCCTGGCTCACACCCCATTTGAACATTGATCGTGTCCTGTTCACTTGGCTGTTGATGTACCCCCGAGCCCATGCACGACCATCGAGACCCTCCCGCTCCATGATCCCGCGGAGTTCCTGGAGTTTGAGCGGTCCAAAGTCGTTGACCAGCAGATCTCCGTAGTACCGATTGATCATTTTCGCCGCTGATTTCAGTGTGGCTAGGTGATTGGGCTGGTATTTGACGCTCGCCATCTGCCAGTATTCGGCGACGAGCTGGGCCACGGTCAGTTCTTCGCGATGATCGATCTCCAGTCGCTTCCCCCGAGCGTTGAACCGGCTCATCAACGAGTGATACTTCGCCTCGGCCTCGACACTCCCGTACGAACCCAATGGGTATTCGCGTCGTTTGCCGGTCACCGAGTCTCTGAGCGTGACGATCGCTCTTCCGTTGCGATTCCTGAGTTTTGGTCCCATCAGGGAACTCTAGCGCAGGATTTCCTGCGCATATTCATGAGTAACCTAAAAAGAAAAAGTCCCTGAAACACTGTGTTTTCAGGGACTTGAGTAAGTGGAGGGCAGGGGACTTGAACCCCTAACTTCCAGCTTGCAAAGCTGGCACTCTACCAATTGAGTTAGCCCCCCAGGGCTATCCAGATGTGGTCTATCGACCAGATCAGGGCATGAGTGTAGCCTTGAATTTGTCGCTCGGCGAGTTGTTTGGGCACGGAATCTTCATCCGATCGTTGCCTGAGAGCGAACAAGAGGGGGTACCATGCGAGCAGGAGATTTATTCATGGCAAAGTCATCGTCCTCGATCCCACTAATGGTCCCATATTTCGTCCTTTCCGTGCTGTTGTCATGTTCCGGATTGGCACTCGCTCAGGATTCGGGTCAGGAATCAGATCCGGAAGTGACCACAACAGCTAATGATCGAGAGGTCGAGCAGATCGCGGAGTCTAAAGGTCCCGGCACAGTTGTGACTCTGGACCTGGGCGCACGATTCAATGCGGAGACGGACTTTGACACGGCGGTTGGTGAGATCGAGACTCGTCAGTATGGCGCGGATCTTGGGTTCCTGATCCCGATCGATGATCGGGCACGACTGCTGCTGAAGGTTGGCGTGGAGCTCACGGACTATGACATCACACCGCCGGCGGGTGCGGCGGGGACCACTGCTGGGACGGTGGGTACCCAGTTTGATACAGTCATTGAGTACGGCTTTGACGGCTTGTACACGCGGGCGATCGACAGGGAGCGTTCATTCTTCGTCGGAGGTGGAATTGGATTCGCTGGTGAGGGTGGCGCGAGTGATGCGTTGGTCTGGAACGCGCTGGGTGGGTTCATGTTCCAGGTGAATCCAAAGCTTCAGCTCGGGATTGGGGTCGGTGTATTCTCACAGATTGAGGACGATGTGCGGATTGTGCCGTTGCCGCAGGTTTCGTACACGATTGATGAGTATTGGTCGATCCGCACTGAGGGTCCTGGCGCTCGGCTCAACTACAAGTGGAGCGATGAGCTGAGCATGGGGATCCAAGCGAGGTTCAATGGACAGAGCTTCCGGATTGATGATGACAACACGCTGGTCCCAGACGGCGCGGTGAACACGACCGGTGTGCCTGTGTCCTACTACATCGATTTCAACGGCGGGGATTCATCGCGTGTTTCTCTGTTCGCGGAGGTCGGTGTGACACTCGCGGGCAACATGGAGATCCTCAACAGCGCGGGGAACACGGTGGTTGATGAAGACATCGATCCATCGGTGTTTGTTGGCGCGGGGTTGAAGATCTCGTTCTGATCAACTCAACAAGAACTATGGACTGTTTCAACGATCCGGTTCGTTGGGATCGGGTTCCTGCACGGCTGGAGATTGTTGCAGCGTGGACAGTGCTGGGAGCCGATCTTGGATTGGAGGCGCGTCGCGCGTGGTGCAGCTCAGGAGCATGGGGGGATCCATCGGACGGTCCTCGGCTCCAACAGGAGTCGCTGCGATCTCGCGGATGACCTGGGCGCCTTGGACGGCTTCAGCGAATGCGGTGTAGCGTCCATCGAGGAATGCGGTCCCTTCTCTGGAGAGCGCGACGAAAACTTGTGAGCCGTTGGTGTCGGGATCCGAGTCGCGTGCCATCGAGAGGACTCCGAAGTCATGCGGGAGTGATGAGTCCTCGAGATCGATCATGTATCCGGGACCTCCTGAACCTGTTCCTGAGAGGTCTCCGACTTGGATGACGAATGGATTGCCGTTGGGAAGGGCTGCGACGATGCGGTGGAAGATGATGTTGGTGTAAAAGCCTCCGTCTGTGAGATGGAGGAAGTTGTACGCCGTGTTGGGCGCGGCGTCGGGACGCATGCGGAAGACGATATCTCCGGCGCTTGTGTTCATGACGACTTCTTGATCGACATACACGCGGAGTCCTGAGAAGGTGACTTGTCGGAGTCCGGATTCGGACTTACCTTGCGCTTGGAGCGCTGGGAGTCGCTTGTCTTCAAAGACTACGGCTCCTCGAGGGTCCTCTGAGAGCGCCATCGTGGTTGCGTCAACGAGTTTGGCGCGATTGGGAGTAACCAACGGCTGGAGCACGAGCGGGGCGCCGGTTGGCGTGCCGTCAAGTTCGAGCTGTGCATAGCTGACAGTCTGTGGTTTGGTTTCCCAGAGGTATGGGAGCAAACTGGTGAGATCGACGCGTCCGCTCGCGGCGGGCGCTTCGTGGGTCCATTCCTGGGCGATTGGGTCATAGACACGGACGGTGATCTCTCCGAAGAATCCTTGAGGGACTTCGATGTTGACGATCACGCGTTGTCCTACGCCGTAGTACAAGCGCTCTGGGGTGATCTGCGCGAGCGTTGGGGTGATCACGAGGAACGCGAGTAAGGCGGCAAACAAGCGTACGACGGATGTGTTGGTGGTCATGTCCACACAATATACGCAAAGACAGCGTTGTGCATTGGCTTGGAAATGAGTTGGTGGTTGGCCTAGTCGTCAATCGGACGAGGTCCGCCGTCGAAGAGTTGCCACGCTTGGGTGGTGTCGTCGGCGATGGATTCGTCGGTACGGGACATGACAGACTGCATGAGTCGGCTGTCGATGTCTTCGAACCACGCGACGGAAAGACCTGCAGCGAGCACATTGAGCCCGTTCTCGTGATTCAGGTCTTCGACTGAGCGGAGTGAGTCGGTGACCATCGCGTCGGTAGCACGCATGTTGTAGAGATGGCGTTGGCCGTCTGGTCCTACACCGCGGAACTGATAGTTTGCGATGATCTCACCTTCAGTGGAGAAGTTCCACTGATCTTCGTACTTCTCGAGTGTGTTCTCACCGGTATGGCTTGGGCAGTAGTAGACGCCAGGGGCGGTGACATAGCTCTTGTAGTAGAGCAAACCCAATCCGTCCCATTGATCCCACTCGCGAGGTTCGAACTCGCTTGCGTTGGTGCGGATGGTGTCCATGAGATGCGGGTAGTACGCTTCGGTGAATCGTGCTTCGGGGTTCGCAAGGAAGACACTCGAAGGGAGCATTTCCTTGTTGTCCTCGGCGTAGAGATTCATCCCGAGGCCTACTTGACGCATGCTCGAAGAGCAGATGACCTTGCGTGCGGACTCACGAACCATGGAGATGCTTGGGAGCATGATCGCGATCAACAGTCCGATCACGGCGATCGACACGAGCACATCAATCAGAGTGAACGCGCTGGCGCGTGTGTGCGCACTGCGGAGAGTCTTTGATTGGTGTTGAAACTGTCTCACGAGATAGACCACTTTCAGTGTCCGATGTATCGGCGATCCTCTCCTGCTGGGTGAATGAACGATTCTCGGACTAGACCGATTACTCAGCCTTACCATCCTAACGCACTCACAAGATAGTGGGTTCGTGGGAACTTTGCAAGCGCAATTCCGAGGGACTGGGACTCAGAACACTGTTCTACACGAACACAGTCCGAATAACGATTATTTCAAAGTGCAGAAAATTCCCTAAATGAAGGACTTGCAAGCATCCGTATGATGCTGTTAGCGTATAGGGAGGTGCTCTGTGGTCGTTTCACAGGCACCGGGCACGCTCGTGGACCCGGGAAATATGAAGAAGAATGAATCGGAACAACCCGGAAACACCCCCCCAATCGGCTCTGATGGAGCTGGGGCGGGTGATGGCTCTCCTCCGTTGAAGGCGAGTGATTTTTCGGGTCAAGGCAGGATCGATTTCGAGTTGATGCAGCGTGTTGCAGCCAACCAGGAAGCCGGTGTCGGCGAACTCTACGACCGTTTCGGATCGTTGGTTTTTCGTATGGCTGTCCAGTCACTGCCGACACGGGACGAGGCGGACGACGCGGTGCAAGAGATCTTTGTCCGTCTTTGGAAGACCGCAGATCGTTACGATCCTCGCAAGGCCGCACTGGTCACTTGGGTCATGCTGCTGACACGCAGACACCTTGTAGACAAGCTTCGTCGCAAGCGAGCTCGGATCAAGACCTCCATGTTTGATGATGGGTCAACTGGCGCCAACGGCGACGGTCGGCACACTCCAGCGGCGAAAGACATCTCTGCTCGGATGGAGCGAGATGAGAACTTCAAGGCGTTGATGACCAGAGTCGACACCTTACCAGAACTCCAACGCACGGTTGTTGTTCGTGCGTATTTGGGTGGTCAGACACTCAGACAGATCAGTGAAGAACTCGATACCCCACTCGGGACGATTAAATCCGCGTTGAGCCGAGCACTCGTTCGGCTGCGTGAACGGACGGAAGAAGAAGTGCCATCATGATGAACACACAGGAACTAATTGAAAGCACGATGTTGCATACGCTGGGTCTTCTCGAAGACTCGGAGATCGCAGAGTACGAAGCGGCGTTCGCTGCTGCTCCGGAATCTGTGCAGTTGCTCGTTCGCGAAGAAGCGACTCGGATGGCTGACTTTGGCGATTTGATGCCGAATAACGAGCCCGATCCGGCGCTTCGTGAGCTTGTGGTCTCCGCGGTCCGCGCCGCGATGCGTGAGCAAGAGAATGAGCAACGGATCGCAGCGAGCACTCCTGCGGTTGCTGGTCGCATTACCCACGAATCGGCTCGTCGCGCCCAACCCAAACTCTCAACGACTCCACGCGTGCATCGTCTCTGGCGTGCATCGACCATCGGGTTCGCAGCTGCGACCATTGCGCTGAGCGTGGTCTGGACGAATAACAACCAGACTGTGAACCAGATGACTCCTGATGCATTGCTCGGCCAGCTCTACGACACCATCGGCGCTGACATCCTTGAATCGACGCTGTTCGATCCGACCACTGAGCGTGTTTCTCTCGTATCTTCAGATGGGACATCCAACTCCGTCGCGTCGGTCTGGCACAATCCGGATTGGGACACGGCTCGTCTGTTCGTGAAGAACATGAAGGCTTCGGAGGAAAACCCATTCCGCTTGGTCGTGCTTGATGCGGAAGGCAATGTGGTCCGCGAGGTCACAACCTTCGCATCCGAAGGTGAGCTGGATGACTTCGAGGTCCGCGTGAATCTCAAGAGTGATCGGAAGCTCGCGATCTACCAGGGCATGACAGAAGCGATCGAGAATGCTGAGCCTGTCATGACCAGCATGGATTCGGATCTTTAAGACAAGACTTTCCCACTGTTTGGGGTATTGCCTCTCTCTTGGTCTCTCAATTTGTTCTCAGAGGCATAAATCTCGTGATACAACAACCGCCGCATCAGGACTCCTGATGCGGCGGTTTGCGTTGTGAGATTTACATGGTTTATCCGCTTAGAGGTCTTGTCCTTCGACTTCCCAGGACTCTTCATCGAAGAGTGGTTCGACGCGTGAATCGCGTTCGAAGTTTGCTTTCATCTTCGCGAGTCGTCTCCAGAAGATGCCTCCGAAGAGGAATGTTGCGAAGGATGAACCGCCGAAAATCATCCCTGCGGTTTCGATGCGGCTGGTGTCGAGCGGTGAATCCCCCACTTGTGCTTGTGCTTCGATGGTGGTCAACGCTCCGTCGATTCGGCGTGCACGCGCCGAGTTTGCTTGACTGGTCACGGTCATCGCGAAGGTATCGAGCACACGCTGTGTGCGAGCGGAACCATCACCTCGGTATTCCATGGTAATTGTGCCGGGCTCGGAGCTGGTGATATCGAGCGAATCTTGCATATGGGCGCTGAGGGTTCCAGCGACCGAAAGCGAATCGATCCCGCGGCGCTTCATGCGTGAGGCGGCTTGCTCGATGAACTGAGGATCGCTGACCATCTGCTCGATGTATCCTTGCCAAGAAGCGAGGTCGTCGGAAGTGAGTGCTCGCTCTCCAGCGTTGGCTGCGACAGTGACAGTCGCCGCGTATTGACCTGGTTGTACTTGTCCAGCGACGAACCAGCTGATTCCGGCGATCATCATCAGGAGTAATCCGAGACCAGAGAGTCCGAGCAGAGTGCCAGATCGAGCTTCACGCTTGGCGAGCTTTGCCTGTGCATCCGCGACTGCTTGGTACGCTTCGACGAGCTCGGATCGCTTGAGCAGCACTTTCTCGCACTGGTCATAGCGATCGCGGAGTGCTTCAGTGGCGCGGCGGACCTTGTCGGACTGCTGACGCAGGATCGACTTCACTTTGTCCAATCGCTCGCGACGAACCTGTGTCCATTCATCGGTTCGTGATGCGGACTCGCTCGCGGCGGAGTTCATCTGCTCCTGGAGTTCCTCGATCTTTGTGAGCAGTTCCTGCTCGCGCTGAGCCGCGGCGTCGAGGAGCTCGCCGAGACGCTCGATTTGTTTGTTTGCTTCTTGCGCATCGGCGGTTTGTTTTTCAGAGGACTCCTCGGCTTCGAGCAGCTGATTGCTGAGCTCGTCGTATTTGGAGCGGATGGTCTCGATCTGCTCGTCACGCTTCTCGATTTGCAGCTTGAGCTCGTCGATGGTTGCTTGGTGAGCGCCGGTCGAGCTCTCGAGCTGTTTGCTGGAGGTGAGTGCTTCCTCGAGTTTGACTTTGAGCTGCGATTGGATTTGCTCGTGATCCTGCTGAGTTTGCTCGAGCTTCGCGTTCGCATCTTCCAATGCTTGGGTTAGCTCATCGATCTTGGCGCTGGATTGTTCGATGTCCTGGGTTGCGGACTCGCCGATCACATTGAGCTGGTCTTTAAGCAATGCGACCTCGGCGAGTGCGGACTCATGCTTGGTGGTTGCAGATTCCAACTCAGTCTGGAGCTTCAGGATCTGCTCATCGGTCGGTGAAGCTTCAAGCTGATCTCTCAGCGAAGCGACTTCGGATTGAGCAGATTCATACTTGCTTGATGTTTCTTCAAGTTCAGACTGGAGCTTTGTGATCTGCTCACTCGTTGGCGCTTGATCGAGTTGCGCCTTGAGTTCTTCGATCTTTGCGATTGACTCGGCTTGCGACTGCTCGATTGATCCAAACTCTGCGATGGTCTTGGTCGCTTCTTCGAGTTGTTTGGATTGTTCCTGAGCTGAGGATTCGAGTTCATCTACGCGGTCCAACGCGCGCTGCATCGCTTCTTCGTGCTGCGCGATCTTTAAATTCGCTTCGTCGAGCTGGGATTGCATCTCTTCGACAAGCTTGAGCGATGATTCCTCATCGGCGTGCGCCTTTTCGGATTGCTCGTTGAGTTGTTGTTCGAGCAATCCGACTTGGATCGAAAGTTCTTCCACGGCTTTGGCGCGGTCCTTGAGCTCGATCTCGCGTCCGCCGAGTGTTGCTTTGGTCTTCGCGAGGTCCTCGGAAACTTGGGTGAGCTTTGCTTCGAGCTCGTTGTCTTTCTCGATACGCTCGCGTGCTTGCTCCTCAAGCTTTGCGAGTTCGTCCTTGCGGATGGAGATTCCTTCGAGCTGCTTATCGAGTTCTTCGACTCGTTGATCGATTTGGTCTGATTTGTCCTGCACGACCGCTTCGAGTTCTTCGATCTTCTCTGCGTGCTGTGCGAGCTGTGATTCACGCTGTTCGAGACCTGATGCACGCTGAACGATTTCTGATTCACGCTCTTCGAGCTCTTCACGCATCTGCGCCAGTTCGACCTCGAGTGATGCGAGTTCTGATTCGCGTGCTTCGACAAAGTCCGCGGCTTCTTCGATCTGAGCGCGGCGTGCGGCGAGTTCGGCGGTCACACGGCGATGCTCTTCGTGGGCAGTGCGGAGAGATTCGAGTTGTTTCTCGACACCTTCGATAGCGCCGAGAACCTCATCAGCGTCCTTTGGAGGCTTGATCTCTGATGGGAGCTGATCGATCGACTTT
>WUAJ01000280.1 GCA_009827215.1 Phycisphaeraceae bacterium | reverse complement strand
TCGATGCGGATCGATTTCCATCGCGAAGATCTTTGCATCAGGGAATCGTTCGCAGAGTTGTCTGGTTTTTGTGCCTTGTCCAGCGCAGAAATCGATAATGGACTGAAACTCACCTTCTGGGATCGACTCAACCACGCTGGAGCTTGCTGGATCTTGCACTCGGAGATTTGGGAACTCTTCGAGCAACTGCACGAGGTGGGTTCTGGATCCTGTGTAGACGCGATGTGATCCTGATTCGTGAGATTCGAGCTCATCCTGTGGTTCGATTGCACCCCAATCGTCACAATAGAGCAGGGTTGGTGGACGAGTGATGGTGTGTGCGATCAGTTGATCCGCTTGCTGAGGGAAGAGATTCTCCCATCGCTTGATTGTCGCTTTGGGGATCGAGTATCCGGTTGACCTCAGGGCAACTGGATCCTCTGGGAGTTGCACATTGTTAAGCAATAGGGCGCCGCCGCCTGACAGTGGAATGGTATTTCGAGTGAACCCGTAGTGCTCAATCTGCTCGCCTCGCGATCGAGCGACTTTGCGAAGGATCGCGTTGGTCATTCCTCCAGCTTTGGGACGGATGTAGTGCTTTGCCCATTCGACGGATTCGTTGATGACTGCGTGGGGTGGGAGTCGATCGAGGAGCAGAAGTTGGGCTGCGCCTCCGATCAATACGGCTTGCATCCTGGGTTCGATGGTCTCGAATCCTCGGCCTGCAAGCTCAGAAACGATGTGTCGAAGTGTGATCCAGCGCACGACACCTTCACGGATGATCGCATGGGAGAGAGCTCGATCTCGTGGTTCGAGATGGGCAATTTTAGGTTCGATTGGTTGAAGATCAGGAAACGCGTGCGCGTGTGCACTCAGGATGCGATACGCCGCATCTCGTGCATCGCGAGGTGGAGGGTAGGTTTGGGAGGATTCCTGATTATTCGACATCGGTTGAGAGTAGGCTTGGGAGCTACTTGATGCGCCAGATGGGATACAGTGTGGGGTGAGTTTCGAGCATTCCAACGAAGATATCAGTACTGAGCGGCGCAGTAAGCGTGTTCGTGCTCGAGGAGTGTTTGCGGGTCTCAAGATCCGAAAGAAGCTCATTGTCCTGCATACTTCATTCTCCTTGGTTCTCGGGATTCTGCTGCTCGTTGCGTTGAGTCCGGCGATGGGAAAGATGGTGGACGGCGCCGAGCAGGACCTCGCGGAGCGGATATTCCACGCGGGACTCAATGGTGACGGAACAGTGTTTGGGGACACAGAAGATCGCTACCAGATCAAGTCAGTTGATCCGGATGCGTTGGGAGTTCCAGAATCGGAACTCGAAGCGCTCCGCTCAACGCGTGGTTCGGTCGTGCTGAGAGCGGGCGGGCAGTTCGGTGGCGGGGTCGTCGGATTCGATCCAGGGCTCGGGCAGTTCGTCGAGGTCCGTGCCAGATCGATACGAGCGCGGCAGATGGTGCGGATGATCTATGGATTGCTGATCGTGACCCTGCTCGCGGGGTATGCACTGGTAGCAGTTGCTCTAGAACTCTTTGTGCTCCCACAGCATGTCTATCAACCGATTCGCGCCATGCTCGATGCGGACGACGCGGCACGATCCTCTGACTCAGATCGAGAGATCATCCCGAGCAGGTTCATCCCGGCTGATGAACTCGGCGAGATCATGCATTCACGAAACGAGACAGTGCGGGCGCTGCGAGAGCATGAGCAAGAGTTGGAGTCCACGCTCGCACGACTGGAAACGGTTGCGATCGATCTGCATACGAAGAATCGGCTGCTTGAGACGGCACGAAAGAATTTGGAGGGTGCGGATCGGCTCGCAACAATGGGCATGATGTCTGCGGGCATCGCACACGAACTCAACACACCCCTTGCAGTGGTCAAGGGGTTGGTGAGCAAACTCGACAATGGTGATCCGCTCAGTGAGCCTGAGATTGCTTTGTTGTCAAGGGTTGTGGGTCGTATCGAGAAGTTGTCGGAGGGGTTGCTGGACTTTGCGCGAGTCCGCACACCGAGTTTGAGATCTACGCATATCCGCAATGTGATTGAGGACGCGTGGACGCTCATCAAACTCGATCGGCAGAGCGTGCTACCAGGACAACGGCTGGACTTTGAAAATCAAGTCAGTAGCGAGTTGGTGGTGGCGTGCGATCCAGATCGCTTGGTGCAGGTGTTCGTGAATCTGATACGCAACGCGGTCCATGCATTGAGAGACCTCAAGGATCATGAAGGGGCCATCCGTGTTTCTGCATTGCAAGAAGCTCGATCAGATGGAGATTGGCTTGTGATCTCAGTTCAGGACAATGGGAGCGGGATTGATCCATCAATGATCGATACCTTGTTCGAGCCGTTCGTTTCATCGAGAATGGATGCGAACGGCACTGGTCTGGGGCTCGCCGTCGCTGAAGGGATTGTCCGTGAGCACGGCGGTATGGTGGTTCCATCGAATGTGCGTTCGAATGAGAATGGGGGGTGTTCGTCCATGGGTGGGGGGGCAAAGTTCGATGTGCACCTTCCGATGACCAAATCAGATTAATCTGCAGTTTGTATTGTCTGGCAGGACAATAAGCGGATATACTGGTCTGGAATGGAAGGGCGTTTATGAGCGATATTGTGCCATTGACGGTGTACGCGTTGGACGACGACGCTGACTTTCGCGAGTACTTGCAGGGATTGCTCTCTGGTGATGGTCATTCCGTACGGATGATGTCTGAGCCGAGTGAACTCTTTGATGCGTGTGAGCAGCATCTTCCTGATGTGATCTTGCTTGATGTGAAGATGGGTGAGCATTCAGGAACTGAAGTCCTTGAAGAAATCCGAGAGCGCTGGCCTCGCCAGTGCGTGATCATGGTGACTGGGTATCCGTCGCTGGATTCGATGCGTGAGACATTCCGCAAGGATGTGTTTGACTACATCCCGAAGCCATTTCAAGTGGATGACCTTCGGAAGTCGCTTGC
>WUAJ01000279.1 GCA_009827215.1 Phycisphaeraceae bacterium | reverse complement strand
GCTCGACTCTCTTGGGTGCATTTCTAGGTCGGCGTTCATCGTGATGCCCGACATGATGTCGATGCGCCCCCCACGGACATACAGCGGATCTGGGCTATTAAAGTTGATCCCTGTGAACTCGACGCCTTCTCCGACAATTTCGATTGGTGCGGATATCGGAGTGGACAAATTCAGCGATGATCCGGTGTCTAAAAGAACGCGCTCTCCAACGATGTCCCCGCCAAAGAGATTGAGGTGTCCGCCGCTTACGAAGCGGAGTTCACCCGACCACCAGATATCCACGACATCGTCGAGCAGGATGACCGACATATTCGTGACTTTTGTGGGTTTTTTGACGAGGATTGATCCACTGTTTTTAAATGTGTCCGAAGATGGTGATGCACGAAGCCCTACGAGGTTGTTCTGGTCCGCGTTGAACTCGATCTCTGCGCCGGGATGGTTTACATAGCGTCCCTGGATCGAAGTTGTATTTTGCCCTGTGGTTTGGATCCGCCCGTAGTTGTCCATCTCCTGATGGCTATTCATCAGAATGTTTGCTGAGTAGCTATCAAGCGTGATCAGTCCACGGTTTGTACTCGTCGAAGACATATTCATAGTGACCGCATCACCTGAGCCGTCGCCGTGAAGGCGGAGCCATGTTTGATCCCACTCCAGTTCTAGTGAAGCGATATCAATATCACCACTAGACCAAACATTGATTCCGCTTTGTCCATTTATGTACCGGAATACCGCTGTGTCCCCCGTGCTTGGGAAGTCTCCAGTGTCCCAGTTGTCACCCCACGCAAAAGCGTTGAATCCCTGGTTTCCAACCCAGTACATGACTTCCGCATTTGCCGAACCCGCGAGCATCGCGAGCATAGTTCCTGTGATGAGTGTTGCTGCTTTCATTGTGCTGTCTCCGATTCCGACGCGTATCGCGCCACTGTGTTTCTGCGGCGGGTTCGACCCGCCTGAAATCGGAAACGAGATCTGAACTCGGACTCCATCAAGAAATGCCTATAAATGTTCAAAATTCAACCAAACTGGCACGCGATCCCTAACAAAGCATCCAGTTGCCTTTACAGGATTACGATGGAGGATGAACTCCGTATATCTACTCAAATTAAAGGTTTTTGACAGATAGGACCGGCCGTAGAGTACCGCTTGGTCTCGATACCGAACATCTCATCATCGCATCGCTCTTTTATTAGGCAGTTTCTATCCACTACGCGACAATGCTCGATGACACGACTATTCAAGAGTACTTTATTATTCTCTTATCTCTTCCAATCGCGTCATATGCCGTTCGTATTCATTATCTTCTGCGGGCAGTACACGAAGTATGTTCCTGAGATTCTGTCTCTCTGAATCGAGATCACCCTCGAGAGCTGCGCACTCAACAACCCCTTCCCAAACTGGGACTGCATAGGAGAGCGCATCGAGTCCTAACTGTTCTATGAGTTTGATCGCCAGATCGTACTGAGCGATTGCTTGTTCGCAGTCTCCCATCCTCCTGTATATATGCCCGCTTTCTGAGACAGCGAGGACTGTGAGGGGATGCCCGCCGGGAAAAATCTTGTGCGCCATGGACAGCGCCTGGAGAATGGTTTCGAGCGCTCGTTGATGCTCACCGATTATGCTTAGGGTCTCTGCAAGCGTGATGGTTGGGTAAAGAATATTGACATGGCCGTCTCCAAAGAGCTCGGTGAGCTGGCTGATTGACTGATTCAGCACCGCTTGAGCTTGTTCGTATCTCTCCATCCCGGCGTAGAGTCGACCAAGGTTCGCGAGTGTCGCGGCGGTGTCGGGGTTGGTTCTTGGATCCACTTGCTCACGGACAGCCATGGACTCGAGGTAGTACCGTTCCGCGTCTTGCGGACGATGGTCCCTGCGAGCGATAATCGCGAGCGAGTTGAGGGTGATGGACCGCTCAAGATCTGACCCCGAATCTTCGAAGTATCCCAGTGCTTTGAGGTATGAATCGTTGGCTTCTTGGTATCGACCAAGCCGACGGAGCACGGCACCGTGCTGCTGCATCAATCGCCCGTGATCAATCGGGGCTACATCAGGGCTCAGCTCGATCGCTTCCTGAACCGCGTCAAGCGCCTCATCGAAGCGCCCGTCATCCATTGTGAACTCGCTGTACTGACGGAGCGTTATTGCCAACTGTGATTCCGGGTGATGCAGGCTAGCGTCTTCGATGAGCTCACGGAAGATCGAATCCGCTTGCTCGAAATCACCGAGCTTGTGAAACGCGGTTGCGAGGAGCTCCTTGGTACTAAACACCAAACCCTCGTCGGGGTTGGTTTCATTCTCCATGATCTGCAAGGACTCGGTGAGCAGCTTGGAAGCTTCGCCGTATTCGAAGACCGAGTTATATGTGCGTGCGATGATCGTCAGCATCTCCGCGCGGACCACCGGCAGATTGATCTCCATCCGAGCGTCATCCGCGGCTCGATCGAGCATGGACAGCAGCAGTTCCGTATCACGCCCCTCGGTTTCTTTCGGGCTTAACCCCTCGAAGATCCCTTCCAAAAACAAATATGCTGCATTCGCACGCTCGAGCGAAGTCTCGGCTTCTTGGCGTGCTGCGGACTCACGCTGGAGCGCGTAACTCAGCGAGACCACACCGATCGAGAGCAGCACAAAGATGACGCTCAGACTCGCGACCAGCCCCTTGTTCCGCCTCGTGAACTTGCTGAGCTGGTACGCCACGCTCGGCGGACGCGCTTGGATGGGCTGGTTGGCAAGGTGCCTGCGGAGATCCGCCCCGAGCTCTGCCACGCTCTGATATCGTCGATCCGGCTCGCGTTCGAGCGCTTTCGAAAGAATCGTGTCGATGTCTCCACGCAGCTTCGTATTCAGC
>WUAJ01000278.1 GCA_009827215.1 Phycisphaeraceae bacterium | reverse complement strand
GGGAGCAGGACATCGAGATCTCCAAGATAGCCGGCGATGGTTTCTTGTCCGGCTTTCTTGAGCAACCAAGGTACAAGGAAGCTAAAGGTTGGGACCCCTAAGAATCCAGCGATCATGGCGCATTTGGCCCCCAGTGATGTCAGTTTGCTCCAGAAGAGGGAGAGGATCATCGTTGGACAGAATGTCGCGGCGAGCCCTGACCATCCGAAGATGATGATCCAGAAGAGCGGTTTCTCAGGATCTCGGATGAGGAGTCCCATGCCTATCCCGAACGCGACGAGTGCGAGCACAACGGTGACCTTGCGTGAGAGCGAGACGAGGGATTCGTCACTCATGTTAGGATGCTTGGTTTTTTGCCAGTAGTCGCGGACGCCTGCGGATGATGCGACTACGAGGAGCGAATCGATTGTTGACATGATCGCAGAGAGCACCATCGCGATGAAGACACCTGAAAAGAACGCTGGGAGTAGTTCCATTGCTGCAGTTGGGAGGATCGCTTCGTGATCACTCCCGAGTTGCTCTGGACTGAATACAGCTCGTCCGAAGACACCAACGAGGACGGCGCCTGAATCAGCGAGTAGTGTCCAGATCAACGCGGTGGCGGCGCCTGGAGCGATTTGCTTCTCGTTCTTCATCGAGATGTAGCGGACGAAGACTTGTGGTGATCCCCAGAATCCGATCCCGATCGCGGCTAAGCCGACAATGGAGAAGATGGTTCCGGTCGTCCATCCACCTGATGATGGACCTTGAGTTCCTGGGCCGTGCGCTGTGAGCAGGTGGGGATCGATCGAGCGGAGTGTGTCAAGGATGTTGGTGACACCTCCCGCTTCCATGAGGATGATGATGGGGAGCGAGACAAGTCCGAGGAACATGAGCGATCCTTGGAACACATCGGACCAGACGACTGCGGTGAATCCGCCTTGCGTGATGTAGAGTAGGACGACAATGAATCCGACGGAGGCGCCGAGTAGGTGGTCCCATCCGAGGAAACTATTGAACGCGTCTCCTGTCGCGAACACCTGTGCTCCGGCGTAGATCGGGACGAAGATGACGAGCGAGCCGCCTGCGATGAGGCGCAGCCAGTGTCCGGAATCGCGGAAGCGGGACTCGAGATAGTCGGGGACTGTGATGGAGTCGTAGCGATCAGTGAGGCGTTTGAATCGGCGGGACATCAAGAGCCAAGCACCACCAACGCCGAGCATTTCTCCTAGGACAACCCAGAAGGCTTTCGCGCCTAAGGCGTATCCCATACCGGTCAGTCCAATGAGGAGCCACGCGGATTCGCCGGTCGCTCGCGCGGAGAACGCGACATTGAAGAATCCGAGGTTCTTTCCTGATGCGAAATAGTCTCGGATGTTCTTCATTCTCTTTGAAGCGAAGTAACCGATCGCGAGGAGAATGATTGCGTAGATCGCGATGGCGAGCACTTTCATGACAGTGTCGGTATTGATGATGCACCTCGTTCTTCTGGGGATGTCGGAGTAACCACCCTAAACGATGGCGCGTGTGATCGCAAGTGTCAGAAAATACTTGCTCAGCACTTTAGTACTGAACAAGCGGATGGTTTAGATTTCTGGAAGCGGATCAGGTGTAGGGTATCCGCTACAGCTGTTGCTATACAAATCTAAAAATGTTGATAGGTCTAAAAAGTTCAATCTTGCATCACGATTTAGATCAGCACCCGCATCGCCATTACTAAAGAGAACAAGATATGCTGAAAGGTCTAAAAAATTCAAACGATCATCATCATTCAGATCAGGGGGACAATCATTTGGAGAATTGTCATAATAGCTAAACAAGCTGGCAGATCCCTTGTCTCCATTTGTGTCTTCAAACATGCCAAATCCGCTATCTGTAATAGCACCGAGCCACCAATCGTCGAACTCGTCGAAAACCTCACATGTTTCAGTTGCAAAGTCCCAAACTGCTGGGTGAGTGTCGAGAGTTGATAGATCAGTTGCCTTCCCAACAGCGATGCCGAACTCATTTACATCATACAACTCAATCTTGTACCCTGTTACACTCACTGTCTCGAAATAAGACGATGGGCCAAGCACAAATGAGCTGTTGCCTGATGTGCCTACAAGAAAGTCGCCTGATTCGCTAGAGCCTGTTGCGGTTCCGCCCGAGACCTTAAGAGTCCAGTTTTCTGTTGAATAGTCAAACAGGTATGCTCCACTGGTGAAGGTGACCCATATGCCGCTTTCTGAGATTTCTCCGAAAGAAATCCAACTCTCTCCTTGAGGAATTTTATTGTTCGGATGATTCGAACTTGTGTTCATATACTCTGGGTACCAGATTGTCCAGGATTGAAGAGTCTGATTATAAATCCCACCGACACCGCCAGTTCCTGGGCCTGCGTCTTTGTTGTACTCATAAAGTACCACAAGATCGCTTCCGTTAGCTTGATCATGAACAACGAAACCAATTCCTAAACCCTCTGGATTAATCGTTGCTCCCTGTTGACCATATGTAGATCCTGATGCATTATGCAACCGTGCGCCGGTTCCTTGCCATTCTCCCTCCGTAGTCGTGTATGCCTCACTATGATCACTGTCAAAGATGTTGCCCATCCCATCAATTCCGAATGAAGTGTCAGTAATTGATGTGGTATCATCCAATGAAGCGCCAAATCTAGGGCTTGTGAATTGAAACTGCCAAACAAAACTTGATGAGAGGCTTGTGGTATACAAATCACTACAGGGTCCTGGATAATAAACAATCATACCATTTTCAGATATAGGAAATCTCTCTGGAGTACAACCAGTGAGAGGGCTCGATTTTCCTAGATCCTGGGCTTGTACAAGACTCGCAGTGATTGTGCATGCAAATGCGGTTCCAATGAATAGTCTCATGGTTCTCCTTTGAATTAATACTGCCGTTAACGGCGCGGGTGAAAATT
>WUAJ01000277.1 GCA_009827215.1 Phycisphaeraceae bacterium | reverse complement strand
AATGCGCCGCCGTTCATGTTGATCCATCCGGTGTTCTCGCTCCAGGCGTATCCGGTGAGGTGTCCTGTCATGGGGTCGAGGTTGACTCCCGCTTGAAATCCGACATCGTTGACATAGGGACCTCCGCCGGGACCAAAATTGAGCCAGCCTATGTTTTCGCACCAGATGAATCCGGCGAGATGGTCATCGAAGATGACGAAAAACTCAGGGTTTGATTCATCCACGGCGTCGAAGTTGAGGAATCCGATGTTCTCTCCCCACGCGAATGCGTTGTTGGGGTCGACACTCTGGGCGCTGGCGCTTGCTGTGAGTGCGGCTAGGGTGATGATTGGGATTGGGTATCGCATGTGGCTGAGCTCCGTTTAGTGTGAGTAGTTTGCATTCGGGTTGGAGGATCCGAACGATGAGCCACCTGAGTCTCCTACAGCGAAGTTTGATGGTGTAGCGTCGATGACGAGCATGTGATTTCCTGAATCACAGTCCCAGCTCTGTCCTGATCCTGAGACATAGTTGCGAACCACGATGTTACGCTGGCCATACATGAAGAAACCTCGGCCGTTTCCAGTAAGCATGTTGTCTTCGATGACACACTCGTCCATACCGCTGAGATTGTAGATTCCAGAAATATCACAATCGGCAATTCGGTTATCGCTGATCCAAGCACGACTACCTGTGGTAATCCCCGACTGATTGTGATCTGATATCACGCAGTCTTTGACCGTTGACTGCTCCGTTAGCATGATGCCGTTTCTGCAGTTTTCTACTCGTAGATTGAGAATGTTAATGAGCGAAGTTGGGTTCGTGGACGCATCAACTCCATCGCCATTTGTAAAACCGGAGATAGTGCCATTGATGATGGTGACATTCTCGACACCTGGTCCGAGGTGAATGGCGTCGAGTGCGCCGAGCAGCGCAATGAGGGAATATCCTGAAAAATCGAGTGTGACATCGCTGGAAACAATCTCGATTCCATGATACGGATCGAAGAAGTTGAGAATCCGTATATTCGAAGCGAGGTAGTAGGATCCCGATTGGGAGATTTTGAAAAGTGAGTCGCTGTCGCCCGGTGTGTTGTCGCTGTTGATCGGGATGCGAGGCTCGACTTGGTCGAGAGTTTTCATGGTCGAGGAGATCGGACCAGAGGGTGGATCGAGTGGGCCGGCATAAGCGATGGTTGCGAGTGCGGAGAGTGTGATTGTTGCGAGTGTGGTGTTCATTGGTGGTTCCTATCTGGTTGGTGTTGAGATTGGTTTTGGTGTGTGTTTATGGGCATCCCACGCTGTACTGAGCGAGGAAGGCGCTGACATCGAGGAAGTTGAATGAGCCGTCGGGTTCGAAGTCGGCGATGGGGTTCATGTTGGCGTAGGCGCTGAGAAAGGCGCTGACATCGAGGAAGTTGAGTTGTCCTTCTCCTGTAAGGTCGGCGGGGCAGGGGGCTTCCATTTCGTACGCGCCCATATCGGGTGCGGGGATGGAGTCTGCGTTGCCGTCGATGAGGCGGTGGTATCCGAGTTGATCGAAGGATGGGACCTCGTCGGTCGCGGCGGCGTCGATGATTGGGCTGGTGGGCTGCATCGGGAACGCGAAGGTGGTTCCGAGTTGGAGCGGGGTTCCGAGGAACTCGGGGTTATCTCCAGCCATGACATTGACGAGTGATCCGAAGGTCGCTCCGCTGAGTGTGGTCAGGAGTGAGTGGTCGACGAGGGCGAAGTTTCCGATCGCGTCGGCGTCGTCGCCGTCGAATGTGTTGTATGCGAGGACGCTGGATTTGATGATGGGTTGTGCGGTCGATCCGAGTGCGTCGATGCCTCCGGCGGAGTCGTCGTTGGGGAAGACTCCGGCTTCGTTTTCAAGAAGCGTGCAGTGGAGCAGGCGGACGGGTTGATTGGACTGGGTGCGGATCGCGCCGCCTTCCCAGAAGCTGAGGTTGAGGTAGAAGGTGGAGTTGAGGATGTCCACGGCGGAGTCGTTGACATAGACCCCCCCACCGTTGAGGGCTTCGTTCTCGAAGAACGAGGAGCGTTTGATGGTGGCGCTGGTGTTTGAGGTGTGGATCGCGCCGCCGTCGTTGTTGGCTTGGTTTCCGGTGAAGTGAGATTTGTAGATATGGATTGGCGCGGTGGTGGAGATCCCTCCGCCGTGGTCAGCGGCGAATCCGTCTTTGATTGCGACGCTTTCGAGTGCGACGGGACCTGATGCGAGGATGTTGCCTCCGTTTCCGCTGTTTGCTCGGCCGTCTTGGATGGTGAGTCCTCGGGCTTTGAGCATCGCGGCTGGGGCGACATTGAACACGCGTGAGGTGTTGGAGCCGGTGATGGTTGTGGTGTCTGATCCATCTCCGACGAGGGTGATGGTGGTTTGGATATTGAGTTCACCGAGCGTTGAGATGTCGTAGGTTCCGGCGGGGAGGACGATGGTGTGCGGGATGTTCTGGGCGCTAGCTTCTTCGATCACGGCTCGGAGGGTGAGGAGGAATCCGGGGTTGAAGTAGTCGCCGTCGCCTGGGGTTGGGTCGGCGAGGTCGGTTGTGGTGTTGAGCTCGATGACGCGCGAGGGTTGCTGGACGACGCTCAGACTGGTTGCGTTGTTGAATACGGTGCCACCGGTCGCGAGGACGGATTGCGATCCGGTTTGTGTGTCGACGGCGATGATGGTGCTTTGTGGGTTGGTTGCGTCGAGGACATAGATGTTGCCGTCGTGTGCGACGACGAGGTCGTCGATGGACTGGATGTTTCCGGCGCTGGTGAGTTCGGTCACTCCCCCACTGGCATCGACGCGGTAGATGATGGGCTGGGGCGGCGTGACTCCTCTGGAAGCGCCGTCGGATCCCCAGACATAGGTGGTTCCTGGGATTACGGGATCGATGTGCATGCCGTCGATCGCGACTGGTCCGGCGACGACGCCGTTGACAGCGACGGGCTGGAGTTCG
>WUAJ01000276.1 GCA_009827215.1 Phycisphaeraceae bacterium | reverse complement strand
CGCTCTTCCGATCTAGGTTGTGGTCGCGTCGGACTCGGGATTGCAGTCTCTTGATGATCTGGATTCGTCGGTCACGATCGGGGTGCCTGGCGTGAATACGAGCGCGTTCTTGACGCTCAATCTGATCGCGCCTGGATTCAAGTTCGTCCCGATGCTGTTCTCGGATATTCCGGATGCGGTCAAGAACGGTGATGTCGATGCTGGATTACTCATTCACGAGGCGCAGTTGACCTTTGGTGATTCTGGGCTTCGTCAGATCGGGGATATCGGTCAGTGGTGGCATTCGGATACAGGGGGGAAGCCGTTGCCTTTGGGGCTCAATGTCGTCGCTCGCTCACTGGACGAGCGGTACGGCGAGGGGACTTGCCAGCGCGTTGCTGATCTGCTCACGGCTTCGATCGAGACGGCGGTGCGTGAGAAGGACGCGTCGCGGATGCATCTGCAGATCAACAAGGGTGATCGGACGGAGTGGGATGATCCGGAGCTGGTGGACAAGTACCTGTCGATGTATGTCTCGGCGCTGACGCTGGATATGGGTGCTGCAGGGCGATCAGCGATCGAGCTGTTGCTTGGACGCGGGGCTGATGCGGGCTTGTGTGATTCGCTCGAATCGATCGAGATCATCTGAGCATCGGGACCTATCGTTTCAAGGTCGCTGATCCATATATCACACAGTTTCGCGGAGCGTGGCATGACTCGGGATGTGCATCTGGATGTTGTGGATGATTCACCTAAGGAAGAGTGCGGCGTTGTCGCGGTCTGGAATCATCCGCGTGCGGTGCATCTTGGGTATCTGGGGCTGTATGCGCTGCAGCATCGCGGACAAGAAGCCGCGGGACTCGCGGCGAGTTCCAATGGGAAGATCCATTCGGAGCGAGGGGTCGGGATGGTCGCGGATGTGCTCAACGCTGAGCGTCTTGAACGACTCGACGGGTACTACAACAAGAATGATCTCTCGAATCGGGGAGTGATCGGACACACTCGCTATTCTACGGCGGGTGGATCTGGTGCGGAAAACATCCAACCTCTTGTGGAGACGATGTTCGATGGTCCTGTGAGTGTGGCACACAACGGGAATCTGATCAACGCGGACGCGTGGAAGCACGAGCTCTCGAAACGCGGGCAGTTGTTCCATACGTCCTCTGATACAGAAGTGATGATCCACTTGCTCGCGTCTCCGGATCAGCGGGACACTCCAGATCCGACAGGAGCGATGCTGCGGAACCTGCAGGGCGCGTTCTCGCTTGTGCTCTTGCTCAAAGATCGGATCGAGGCGGCGCGAGATCCTTGGGGGTTCCGTCCGTTGGTGCTTGGGGAGCTTGAGGACGGATCGGCTTGCGTTGCGTCGGAGACGGTGGCGCTCGATGTGATGGGTGCGAAGTTTGTACGGGAGATCGAACCTGGCGAGATCGTGACCCTCTCGGACGAGGGTGTGCATTCTCGAAGGTATGCGGCGCCGATGTCACCATTGTCGCGTTGTGTGTTTGAGCATGTGTACTTTGCGAATCCGGCGTCGGAAGTGTTCGGTCAGAATGTGCTGGTCTCGCGTGAGGAGTTCGGGAAGCAGCTCGCGATCGAGTCTCCGGTGGAGGCGGATATTGTGATGCCGATGCCGGACTCTGGACGGAGTGCGGCCAATGGGTACGCGCATGAATCGGGGATCCCATATCGCGAGGGAATCGTCCCGAATCGCTATGTTGGGCGCACCTTCATCAAACCAACGCAAGCGGAACGGGCGGCTGCTGTGCGGCTTAAACTCAATGTGGTCTCGGAGATTGTTCAAGGTAAGCGCGTCGTGATCGTGGACGACTCGATTGTTCGCGGAACCACCACACGCGAGAAGATGAAACAGATCCGAGAAGCGGGCGCGAGCGAGATCCATGTGCGGATCTCGTGTCCTCCGATTGTGAGTCCTTGCTTCTATGGCGTGGACTTTGCGACTCCTGAGCAGCTCATTGCCCATAACAAGAGTGTTGACGAGATTCGAGAGTATCTTGAGGTGGACTCGCTGCACTTCCTCAGTCACGATGGGATGCTCGGCGTGATGAAGAACAAAGAATCAGGATACTGCACGGCGTGCTTTACTGGGAAGTATCCGATAGATCCAGAGCAACCTCTCGCATGCGAGGTGACGACCAAGCGCCAGGCCGAGTTGTTCGCGGAACATCACGGTTGATTGTTGAACTTATTCTGTGATGAAGTCGTTGCTGTCGATCCCTGATGTACCAAATGGTCGGAACACGACGCCGATGCTGGTTTCGGAGCGGATGTTGTCGTAGTTGACGGAGAGTCCGAGTGTACCGATCTGGAAGTTTCGGTTGAGGCTCGCGTTGAAGTTCTGGAAATCCCCTCGGTCGAAGTTGTAGTTCGCGCTTGTTGAGACGGTGTACTTCTCAGTGAGCTCGTAGCTCGTGCGTCCGAAGAGATAGGTCGCGTCGATGGCACGGATGTCGCGGTACTCGATGGCACTAACGAAGCCGGGACGATGCTCGACGAGGACGCCGGCGCTGGAGCGCGCGGTTTGGTCCTGATCCAGGTCGAAGATGACCGAACCTGAGAACGCGAGGACATCGGTTGGTGAGAAGACGATGTCCGATCCGAGGTAGGTTCCGGGATTGGAGAGTTCGGGACGAGCGGAGAAGAAGTCTGGGATGACGGTGGTTCCGGCGCGATCGCTCGACCACACATATTCGGTGTTGATCTTGAGGATGTCGGCATCGCGCCAGCGTCCGGGGCCGCCTCGTTTGGTTTGCCAGGTCTGCGCGACTCCCGCTCGGATCATCGAACCACGCAGCAGACCTTCGACATCGTCGTCGAAGATCGGGGTATCCCCTACTGCGAACGCGGAGTCGGCTTGCCAGAAGGTGACCGAGGGCTCGACGATGTGACGGATGCGGTGGATATCGAGGAAGTCGCTGCTCGCGTCGTCGTCCACTTTGGTGAGCGTGGTGGAAACGGTCATCCCAGCGGCGCCCCAGTAGCGGACAT
>WUAJ01000275.1 GCA_009827215.1 Phycisphaeraceae bacterium | reverse complement strand
ACGACGCTCTTCCGATCTCAGTCCCAGACCCAAAGCCCCCACTCCCATCATTCAGATACACATTCACGACCTGACTCACCGACGACGCAACCGCAAAGTCCAGAAAACCATCATCGTCCAGATCACACACAACTAGATCTCCAGGCCGCTGACCGGTCGGATACAGCGAATACGACGGAAACCCCCCAGCCCCGTCGTTGAGCATGACCGAAACCATATCAGGCTCAGTCTGACCAAACACACCGAAACTCGTCACAACAATGTCCAGCAACCCATCATTATTTAGATCCGAAAGCCTTATTGCAAAAGGATCCACCCCGGTCTGGAACCGTGTTATTTCAGAATAAGTCTCATCACCATTGTTGTAGAATACACCCGCGAAACCGGTTGAGCCTCCAAAATCCTCACACGCAACAATGTCCTTCAATCCATCGCCGTTGACATCCCCCATCGCGATATCCCAGCAAAATGCTAGAACCTCCCCGACCAAAACTGCCGGAGCAAAGGTCCCATCGCCAAGATTCTGATTCACATACACATCTTGTTGCCCCGCGACAGACACGATGTCATCATCCCCATCATTGTCCAGATCACTTACTGCAACAGCATCACAGAACTCACCCGTCGTATACGAAGTCTCGTGGACAAACCCGCCATTTCCTGTATTGAGAAATGCTGTAATCGTATTTGAATCCTCGTACACAACAGACAAATCAAGATCCCGATCCCCATCCAGGTCCACAACCGATACCGCATGAGCCCCAAACCCTGCAATGTATTGTGCACGATTCTCCAACACACCAGACCCGTCATTTAAAAACACCCGCACATGCCCTGGATCGCTTGTTGTCGAACCCCCTGATGAGATCACCACATCAATATCTGAATCATCATCAAGATCCGCGAGCTCCAGATTGAGGTTAAAGAACTGCCCATTCCCATAGATGTCCGAATAGACAAATGTCCCGTCCCCTTGACCAAAGAGTACCTTCACGCCACCACTAAATGCAACAATCGCCAGATCAGGAATCGAGTCCCCATTCAGATCAGCAATGCGCACATACCTCTGAGAAACTCGATCTGACGAGAGCACCGGCGCACCGAACACCCCATCCCCCTCATTCAAGAGCACTACAAATGATGTTTGAAGTCCAAAGCTGGAACTGATTAGCACTGCATCAAGATCCCCATCCGAATCCAGATCCGCGACATCAACGCTCTCACAGATAAGCGAAATGTCGTACCCGATCCCATCTCCGAACCCTCCGCTCCCATCATTCATGTGCACAAACATCGCAGGTTCACGCCAGTTCTTCGCGACCATCAAATCAGGATACCCATCCCCATTTAGATCACCCGTAGCAGTTTCATAGGCATCCGCATCATATGAAATCAACGCAGGCTCGCTGAACCCCCTCCCCTCCTCGCTCAGTAGGATCATCACCGAGTCCGCCTCACCCAGTGATACAACAAGATCGTCCAATCCGTCCAGATTCAGATCATCCACCGTGATCCGCGACGGCACAATCCCCAAAGGCACGCGCACTTCGCTCTCGAATGACCCATCGCCAAGCCCGTACATGATCGACAAATCCTGGCTGTCCTCATTTCCTACGACCGCATCGGCAACACGATCACCATCAAAGTCGCCATTGGCAACCCACGCGGGACGATCCCCAACCCCAAAGCTCTTCGCCTGCGGAAACGCACGCGCAGGATCCTCACAGAACTGACCAAAAGTACTCTCCGCAAGAACCATAAAACCAAAGATCGACAATCGAACCCATGACAACATAGCCAACCATCCATTCTCAGTAATCAGTACCTGAACACAACCATCATACTGTACTAGGAAAACAGATTTTTTTTAAATTTTTTTGCGAAATGTGCCAAATGTTGTGGCAAGCCATCTCTCGTTCTCGATGTCCCTGAGCGGCTATAAAGGGATCAAGTTGAGACATGGCTACTCATCATTGAGCCAGGGGATGCCAGGGCGCTCTTTCGTGTTCGCTACCGCGGTTTCTACAAAGCGATCCCGTAGGGTCCAAACATTTGGTCGACACCCTGAGAAGCCCATATCTTGGCCGTATTCTCAGCCATGCGAACACAACTCCATCCTTGGCAACTGCTCAGCGTCATCGTTGCCGGCATCCTCAATGATCAGCAGCAGCGAGTGATCGATTATCTCAAGGAGGAGAACCGGATCCTTCGAGATCAACTCGGCAGCAAGCGAATCCGGCTTACCGATAATCAACGCTGGCGGCTTGCAGTTCTTGGCAAAGCACTGGGCCACAAAGTACTCTCAAAGATCTGCTCCATAGTCACCCCCGATACGATCATGCGTTGGCACCGCAAACTGATTGCTCCCAAATATGATGGAAGCAAAGCAAGAAAGCCTGGCCGCCCGAGAGTGATGCAGGAAATATGTCAACTTGTTCTCCGCTTCGCAACGGAGAATAGAACATGGGGATATGAACGGATCGAAGGCGAGCTCATTAAACTTGGCCATCGTGTTGCCCGCACCACTGTCGCCAACATCCTCAAGGAACACGGGCTTGAGCCCACACCCATACGATCCAAGCACACCACCTGGGCAGAGTTTCTCAAGATGCACTGGGGTGTCATCGCCGCGATGGACTTCTTCACAGTCGAAGTATGGACACGCAAAGGGCTCACCTGGTTCCATGTGCTGTTTGTGCTTGACCTGGCAACCCGACGTGTCGAGATCGCGGGAATCAGCATTCAACCGTACGGCAAATGGGTATGTAACGCGTTGCGTCAACAGCTCGACAGCTTTGATGGATTCCTGCGGAATCACAAGCACCTGATCCATGACCGTGACTCGCTCTTCACTCAAGCCATGACCGATATGCTCGGTGCATATGGCGTGAACTCCGTGAAACTCCCGCCACGAAGTCCCAATCTCAATGCGTACGCAGAGCGTTTTGTGCGATCGATCAAATCCGAATGCCTTGATCGCATCATCCCTATCGGGGAGC
>WUAJ01000274.1 GCA_009827215.1 Phycisphaeraceae bacterium | reverse complement strand
TAATCGGCATATTTATCGATTCAAAAAGTACTTTCAAAGGAATCGTACCGGAGTCATTGGCGTTGCTGTGATGATTCTGGTTGTGATCAGTAGTTTGACTCTCGTTGTTCTCGGTCACATGAATGGCCTCAAGAATGATCGCATCGCCGCTCAAGCCCTAGCACATGAAGAATCACTCAAACTAGCCGCCGAATCTGAAGCCAGGAGAGCCGCACAGTATTCAGAAATTCTCTGGAGCGAACTCGTACAGTCCGGCGAGTTTAATCTGCGGATGACAGTTGGCCAGCGCCAAGATATCTTCACAAGAGTATTAGAGCGATACGCTGAGATCGAGTCTGACAGTTCGCCAGGAGACCAAGAGCTTATCAAAAAAGCTGAAATCTTGACGCAACTCGCCAATGCACTGTTCTCTACCCGCGGCTCTTCTTCCTTGGAAATTGATAAAGCAAGAGAGCTACTCCTTGAAGCGATAGCCACGCTCAGGGAAGTACAGGAAAACAACGAAACGGATGTGAAATTCCGACTCGTCAATGCGACTCGATCGCTTGCCGACATTTACGAGAAAGACAGCAAGTTTGAGCAAGCAGCCGCAACACGCCGTGAGATCATCGCAACTTTAAACCAAATACTTCAAAGCGACCAGCTTGATCCGCAGCGTGAGCTCCTGATTAAGCGGAATATAAATGCAAACAATCGAAAACTCGCCAACTACAAGATGAACACCTGTGACCTCGAAGGGGCTATCAACGAGTATAAACAGTGCCTCTTGATTACTTCTGAACTCAGAAATCAGTTTCCTGACGCGCAGAGTGTGCTCCGAGACTGGTCAGTCGCTCGTGCCAACTATGCTCAGCTATTGACTCGCCTAGAACGACCCGATGAAGCAAGACCTCTGAGCGATCAAGTGCTTCAAGTGCGTCGACTGCTGCTCGAGCAATCACCATATGAAGCACGCCAACTCAGAGATCTCGCGACGGCTCACTATCAAGCAGCGTTAATTGATATCAAACTTCAGAATCTAAACTCTGCAAGTACACATCTAGAATCTGCCGTTGAACTAATAGAAAGAGGTTTGGTTGAAGAAAGATTTGAGGATGAACGCCTGCTCGAAAACTGGATCCAGTTCAACTTTGAGTATGCCAAGCTACTGAATAAGATGGACAAGTACGACCAAGCCAGACTACTCACCGAAGCGATTACGGACCGTTCTGCGCTACTACGCGATGGTTCCCCTTCAATCGGCGACGCGATAGCACATCGGCTTATGCCTATTAGAATCAAGCTCATACTCGACACATCTTCAGGTGATCTTGACTCAGTTCCGGAACTCCTCCAACTGCAATCCAAGCTGTTAGCAGAGTTACCTGAGCCGCTCATGACCGCGAAGCTCCGACTCGAAATGGCTACGGAGGTGGTTCTCGAAACCAATACGAATGTATCAGCCTTCAAAGATTCGTTTATTGAGCAGGGTAGAAATGCCATCGATGAGCTCGATCAAGCTGGGCTCAGTTGTCAAGTCCCAAACTCGGTTCGCAGCCTATTTGAATGATTTGATGTGTACCTGCAAGGCATCGAATAACAGAGCGAATAACTAAAGATCACACTAGATAAATTTTCGCTTGATTGAATGTCTGAACACTGTACTCTAGTTGAATCAGATTATTCAGTTGAGAAACAAATGCATATGGACATGGCGATATGATTCGCATACACCAAGTAACACAAATCGTTACGGCTTGCCTGCTGAATGCTTATTCATCCGCTGAACCGTGCTTCCCACTGACACCATTGGGTGTATCAGAGGTACCTACTTCACTCGATTCATTGAACATTTCGAATGCCAGTGGCACTCCAACTATTCTTGCTTCCGCCGAACAAGCAGGTGGCGGCTCCGGAGCGGTCGGAATATTCGGATGGCGGTACCCGAACTATGAATTAGAAATCCTGCTCGACCCCCTCGACGGGATCTGCTGCGGGAACTCGTACTACGTCATTCGCTCCGGAGATATTGATAACGATGGCGTCGAGGAGGTCGTGGCACTTGATGGCGAGTCTGATCTTTTCCTGATAGAGAACGGGAACGATCAGTTCATCAACGGCTTCATTTCAACATTTGAACTCGGAGACATCAATCTCGACGGTGACCTCGACATCGTCGCGGTTTCATCATTCGATCCAGAACTTTGGTGGTTTGATGATGATACGTGGACACGCGTGAACACAGAGGTGAAATCCGCCGGCTTCATCAGCCCCTTGTACATCGTTGATTACAATGACGACAGTTTCCCGGACATCGTGTACGGCAACAGCGTCTACACCAACTCTGGCAACCCGTTCTTGGACTTTAGCAAGCGTACTCTCGTATCAAACGGATCGATAGTCCCAGCCGACTTGGACAACGACGGCGACACCGACTTCATATCCAACCAAACTTCCATCACCTGGCTCGAAAGCCAAGGCGGGATATTCCCGAGCTTCATTACTAGAATAATTGACCAGAACCCGGCTTCAAAGATCATCGTTGGTGATCTCAACGGCGACGGCAATCCTGATCTGTCAACCGGTTCCCGAGACTGGTACATACACAGTGGCACGGCTGAGCCCACCTTTTCCCCATTGACAGTCGAGTTCATCGAAAACAACAACTCCTCTATTATGATCGCTGACCTCAACCTGGATGAGTTCTCAGACTTCGTTTCGATCGGAACCGGAGGCAGAGCCATCGTATTGCAGTTGAACGCGGCGGTTGTCAACCAATCGAGCGGGGAACGGTATACCAGTCTCGAGGAAGCCATTGACGCTTCAACAAACGGTGACACATTGGTCGCCAGTGAGCTCTCATTCGATTCATTGTGCGAATCAAACCTCGACTTCAATGGCAAGGCGCTCAATGTGACCAGCCATTCATATATCGAACGAAACTCAGATACAAACACAACGCTCGCTCATGGCGCGAGTCTGATCGCAACGGATGGGACGATCAATGTTTCAGGGAGCATCACCTTACCA
>WUAJ01000273.1 GCA_009827215.1 Phycisphaeraceae bacterium | reverse complement strand
CGTCTCAAAGTCCCAGTACGCCCCCTTCACCAAACGCACCGTCACCACACGCCCCGTCCGCTGCGCCCACTCGCAGATCCGCTTCGCGTCATCGACCCCCGACTTGAGATACGCCTGCATCGCGATCCCCGCCTCAAAGTCGATCTCATCGCACGCATGCATAAATGTGTCAAGCGTCAGGTCCTTGAACTCGTGATGCTCCATGTCAAAGTTAATCAGCACCCCGTTCCGCTTCGCCGCCTCAAGCACCGGACGCGCCCGATTCATAAAGTCCGCGATCGAACTCTCCGGCGCGATCGGATTAAACAAAGCGCACAAACTCGAAACCTTGATCGAAACATTCACGCGAGGAACCACTCCCAGATGGTCCTTCTCAAGCCGATCATTCGCCTCCCAGCTCGAAGCCGTGTCCACCAAGTTCTCAACCAGGTCCAGATACTTCGCCTTGTACATGTCCGCTTCCGCATTGGACACACACGCCTCACCCAGCAGGTCCACACTAAACGCGATCCCCTGTTTCCAGAGCTTCGTCAGCATCGGGAGCGCATCCGCGGCGTCCGTTCCCGCAATAAAGTTGTGCGCCATCCCCGTGATCTGTCCAGAGATCGTCTTCGCCGCCAGCCCCTTCGCGACCCCGCCCGCCTTGATCGCCAGGTCCATCCCCGGAGGCGCCTTCACGCCCGGCTGCGTCATGTAATCCACCAGATGATCGTGCACCATCTCAGGAGTCGTCAGCGCCGGGAACGCATCGACAAACCGGAACATCTGCACCTTGAAGTTGTGGTCCTTCATCGACCAGTCCATCAGCTTGTCCTGATAGAACTGTTTCGACAACAACCCCGACTTGTGCGAGCGCGCGATGTCGAGCATGTGCGTACCAATCCGCAGGATCGCCTCCTCACGCTCGGGATTCGATGAACTCGCAACACTACTGACGGGAGGGCGCATGCTCGGTGCAGGGGCGGCTTGAGTCGCCGGCTTCGGAGAGGACTTTGCTTTGCGACCGAACCACGCCATATGAGAACTCCTTCAGAAAAGATAGGTACAGCTCACCCCGAGTCTCTGAATCAACAGGGTCCCCATTCTAGATCATCTGCAGCGTCCCATCCCTCCAGTTGAGACATCCAGACGCTGACAAAAAACCTTGATAAACTCCCATATGTCTGATTCGTCCAACATGCTGACAGCCCTGAGCATCGGGAACTACGACGCGGTCCACCTCGGACACCAGATGCTCATCCAGCGAGCGAGATCGCATGTCGGAGCCGCAGGCCGAGTCGTCATCCTGACTTTCCATCCCCACCCCATGGAAGTCCTGAACACGAGTCAAGCTCCGCACCCCATCGAGCCCTTCCAGATCCGCAAGCAGCGTCTGCTTGATGCCGGCGCCGATGAAGTCGTCGAGCTCATACCCACCCCAGAGCTGCTCGCCCAAGAACCCGATCAGTTCCTCGATGACATCATCGAGCAATACGATCCAACCATCATCGTGGAAGGACATGACTTCCACTTCGGGAAGCGCCGCGCAGGAACACCCGAACTCCTCACCAAACTCTGCGAAGACCGCGGCATCCAAACCGACATCCTCGGACCTGTCCAGATCACACTCACCGATCAGTCCATCGTCACCGCCTCCTCTTCCCTCACGCGTTGGCTCATCACACAAGGCCGAGTCCGCGACGCCGCCTACACCCTCGGAAGATCGCACGAACTCACAGGCACCGTCGTCCAAGGACAACAACTCGGACGCACGATCAACATCCCCACCATCAACCTCGACACCGACTCACTCCTCCCAGCTGATGGGGTCTACGCAGGTCACGCACGCTTCACACACAACAACCAAGAGCACCGAGTCCTCGCCGCGATCAATGTCGGATCCCGACCAACCGTCCAAGGCATCACCCGCCGCGCCGAAGCGCACCTCATCAACAACGACACTTCGCAATGGTCCCCACCGAAAGACCTCCCCGAATACGAGTGGCCATGCACGCTCGAACTCACAGGTTGGGTCCGTGATCAAGTCAAGTTCGGATCACTCGAAACCCTCAAACAACAAATCCGGCGTGATTGCAGCCGGATCTGTGAAACACTCAGTTGTTAAACCACTTCAGAACGCGAATAGCATATCAAAGAACTCCGTGATGATGCCCTTCTCTGATGCCTTCTTCACTTCGCCCTCGTTCTCAACCGCGAGCGATAGATTCGCGAGCTGACTCGACAGCACCGTATTCTGAGCCGTGATATCGTCACTCCGCGCCACACCAGCGATCACAAGCGTCTGGATCTCTTCATCCTTCGCGATCCGCTTGTACGCCTCGAGCACGAGCGAGCCGTTGGGTTTGACCTCAAGGACTGTCGCCGTGATCCGAGCGCTGAACCGATCCGATCGCTCGTAATCACCTTCTCCCGTGAACTCACGCGATGCCTCCGCATCAAAGATCGTTCGGTTCTCAAGTCTCGGATTGGTGTTGACCTGCAGCTCAAGCAGCTTGAGCAGATCGATCATCGCGTTCAGTTGAACCTCGCTCTTGCTCTCCTTCTCAGTCTCAAGTTTCTGCGAGCTCGTCTGCGAGGACACCTCATCGATGATGATCGTGATGATGTCGTGCTTCTGGAAAGTCCGCACCTCTGGTTCAGGAATGTAGGTCAGCGACACATCCTCCAGCAACATGACCGGAGCGTTGCTCGCCTCTGGACCCGCGCTGAACTCCTCGTCCGCCGTGAGATACAAGCTCTGTCCAACGGCAACCTGAGCAGTCAGTAAAAGCACTCCTGCTATGGATAACGCACGCATCATGATACATCACCTTCCTTCAGAATCACCGCACGACCTTTACCTGTCGCTTTGGCGCGGAACTGATTCTCACCATTCATGGATTCAAACTCAATCGTCTCCCCGAGTCGAGCATTCGATTGAGCTCTGCCCCGCACTGTGACCACCACCGATCCCGAGATCGACTTCGCCGAAACGATGTCCCCCCGCCGGATCACGAGCGGGAGTTCGATATGCTGCGCT
>WUAJ01000272.1 GCA_009827215.1 Phycisphaeraceae bacterium | reverse complement strand
GTGGACATCCCTGAGATCTCGATCGCTTCGATGACCTGGATTCCGGATGCCAGACCGATACTCAGCACGCTGGAGAATCGAGCGGTCGTCACAGCCGTCAGCACCTTGCCTATGTACGGCGTCTTGTGCATCAGCAACTCGATTCGATATCGACCAGCTGGGTTTTTCCAGCTCTTGATGAGTAGGTAGACTGCAGCGAGCGCTCCTGAGAGGTACGCCCACCAATAGGTCATGATCGAGGCACCAATTGCGCGGACAACTGCGGTCGTCATAGGAAGATCAACGCCGTTGCTCTCAAAGATCACCGCGAAGCGTGGTACGACAAAGATGACAATCACACCCAGCGCCAGCGCGACAAATCCGATCACAATCAACGGATACGACATCGCTCTCCGGACCATCTGGCGCAGTTCGACATTACGCTCAAGCATGTCTGCAAGATGCGAAGTCACCGCAGCAAGCCTTCCTGATTTTTCAGCAGAGCGGAGAGTCTCGATATAGACCTCACCGAATACATTCTGATACTTCGAGAATGCAACGGTGATCTTCTCACCCGCTTCGATCATCGAAGCAATATCAATGACCATGTCTCGGAGTTTCGTGTTCTTCTCATGCTCACCGATAGACAGCAGACCACGCGAGAGCGGGATATTCGCCTCAAGCAAAGCATTCATTTCACGAGTGAGCAGCGCGATCTCAAGTTGTGAGATTCGATCACTCCCGAACGATCCTTTGCGTCCTGACCCACCTTCTCGTACATCGAGAATCGTGAGCCCCTGTTCTGAGAGTCGCGCAAAGACTTCATCCTCATTGCTCGCGTTGATCATTGAGCGAACGGTCTTCCCAGACTCATCGAGAGCTTTGTAGTTGAATCTCTTGGTGCTCATATAGGCGATCTCCGATCAGGCGCTCATCTTGAAGGGTTTATCATCGGCATCCATGTCCTCATCCACAGTCGCGTGGAGCTTGCCGAGCTCTTCGACTGTGGTGATCCCGAGTTTCGCGCTCTCGATACCGCACTCAAGCATCGTCCGCATCCCAGCGCGACGAGCCGCGGCAGCGAGTTCAGCAAATGATGACCCAGTCTCGATGAGCTCTCGGATCTCAGGAGTAGCCGTAAAGAGTTCGTAGACACCGACGCGCCCTTTGTACCCTGTGCTCAAGCAGCGTGCACATCCGCGTCCCTTCATGTACTGGATGCCCTCGTCAGGATTCAACCCCAAGGATCGAAGCTCAAGCTCGCTCGGAGAATCGGACTCGGCGCAGTCAGAACAAATCTTCCTCACCAAGCGTTGCGCGATCACTCCGAGCAACGCGTTGTTTATCGCGAACGCCGGGACACCAAACTCTTTGAGCCTTGGGATCGCCCCCACCGCGTCATTGGTGTGAAGCGTCGAGAATACCAGGTGACCAGTCAACGCGGCTTGCGTTGCGATCTTCGCGGTCTCGCTGTCACGGATTTCACCAACAAGAATAACATCAGGGTCCTGACGCAGCATCGAACGCAGAGCGGATGCAAAATCGAGACCGATCGCGCTATTCGCTTGTACCTGACGAATCATCGGGAGACGGATTTCCACCGGATCCTCGATCGTCATGATATTCCGATCCGCCGTGTTGATCTGATTCAGTGCTGTGTACAGAGTCGTCGTTTTACCCGAACCAGTCGGACCGGTCACAAGCACCATGCCGTGGGGCTTGGAGATGATCTTCTGGAACGAATCCGCGATCTTCGCAGGCATCCCGAGATCAGAAATCTGACCAATCTTCGCAGCGCTGCTGAGCAATCGGAGCACCGCGTTCTCGCCGTGGATTGTTGGGATCAGACTCAGACGAACATCGATCGGCTGACCATCAAACACAAAGCGGAACTTCCCGTCCTGCGGACGGCGAGTCTGCGCTACATCCAGATGCGCCATAACTTTCAGACGCTGGATGATTCCTTCATGAAGCGTGATCGCTGGACCACGCGAGGTATTGAGCACACCATCGACGCGATACCGAAGATGCAGCACCTTGTCGTCAGGATTGATATGGATGTCGGACGCGTTCATTTCTGCTGCCGAGAACAGGATCTGATTCACCGCGGCTACAATTGGTTCCTGCTCGATCGAAATCGCGATTTCTTGATCGACCTCGTGATCTGTATCAATACTCGTGTCCAATGAGTAGGCTCGGGTGATCAACGAGCTGAGCTTGTTGGTATCGACAACGACTGGATCGATCTGCATACGCAGCGTCTGACGAATTTCATCGAGCGCCTGCAGATCCAGCGGCTCGTGCATCGCCACAGTCGCGATCTCACCAGTCACAAAGAGCGGGAACGCGTTGTTCCGCTCCGCCATGCTCTTGGGCATCAGCCGTGAGTTCGCAATATCAATGTCGAACAACTCGATATCAACGAATGGGTACTCGCAGACGGTCGCTTTAGCCATTGCCATATCGCGCGCGGAGATCTTCCCGAGCTTGAGTGCGACCTCATCCATCGGCGCGTCGTATTCAGCCGCATATTCACGAATTTCTTCGACATCACGCTCGCTGAGTTTGCCTTCCTCGATGAGCGACCTCAGGATAAACTCATTTGCTTCAAGCATCTTCGCCTCCCGTGCCATCGAGTCGGGTCAGCATCTTGGTGATCTGCTCTTCGAGCCGTTCGGTCATTTCCGTGAACGCTCCACCAATCAGGTACGCTGGTCGGCGATCGGTCATCTGCACACGCATGACACGCATCTCACAACGGATCATGACATCCGTGCTTTCTTCACCCGCTTCAGGGACCTCAATCTCAATCAGTGTGCCTCGTGGGAAAAAAGTTGTGGACACGATCCCGATTCCCGCCGTCGAAAAATCGATCAGATGCACATCAACCCAACCGTCCTTTGAGCTGGCGCCCTTGCTGAACTTCACGAGTTCAGCATGCGAGAACGCAACTCGCGCCCTCGCCGGGAGCGATATCTCATAGCGCTCATTCTTTCGGATAATCAATCCACCTTTGCTCATGTCTCAGTCCCTCGGCCATAGGTCGTGGTGTATACCGATAAGCCGTATCGTCCAAGAATGAAACCAACTGAACCCGAAGTCCTAGCTCAGGCTAGGGAATGTTCCCCA
>WUAJ01000271.1 GCA_009827215.1 Phycisphaeraceae bacterium | reverse complement strand
GATCAGTGGGCTGGATTGACGAGTAGAGAGCGGGCGCGTTCGCTTAACTGGATGATGGCGACTGGGCGTCCGGTTGTTGAACTCGATGCGTGGATCAACGAGGGGCGCGAGCTGCTGGGCAAGGTTGATGTTGATCTTGTGAACTCGGTGGTCGATGGGGTGTTTGCAGCAGTTGAGCCCGCGGTGGTGGTTGTGCTCGATGAAGAGCAGGCGCCGAGCGAGATGGATGTGCGTGCGGTTTTGGAAAGCGTAAAAGATGATGAGGTCGATCCGATTGATGGATGGATCGCGGATCTGCGTGGTCCGATTCTGAACCAGTCGGTCGATGGGGGCGAGGTTGAAGAGATCAGTGTCCATCGGGAATCGGGTGTGGTCTCGGCGGTTCTGAACAACGGCGTGGTGGTGCGGCATCGTGAGATGGGTTCAATCCGCAGCGACGATCAGGGTGTGCGCATGGTTGTGCGGTTGGGGTTTGATGGACTGGAAGAATCCGAGATGCACGGCGTGGGGGATGTGTTTGTCGCGGCGATCGAGCAGGGCGCGATCCGCTCGCGCACAAACGAAGAGATCCGAGCCTTGATGATTGAGCATGGGATCAGTTTGGGTGTAGAACGGCAGAGCTGGCGGATTCAGTTTCATGTCAAGGTTGATGATGCGGGTGGTCCAGAACTTGAAGCATTCGAGCGCGGTGTGGAGCTTGTGTTTGCGTATCTGACGGATCTGCGTATCGAACAGGATCTGATTGAGCAGATCGCAGAAGACGGCGCGAGAGGCGAGCGTCCGATCGGGCTTCCGATCGATGCGATGGAGTCGGGGATCGCGCAATCGCTTGGGGTCAAGTACACGCTGCGCGATCCATCACGATTCGGCGATGGGGTTGAAGCGCGACGCGTACGCGAGTGGATAACGAATCAGGTTCGTGGTGATCAGATCGAGGTTGGGATTGCTGGTCCGATTGATGCTCAGAGAGCGATCGAGATCTGCGCGAGCTACCTCGGAGAGATCAAAGGCGGTCCGAAACTGCGGACCGATCTTGCGGAAGGGATTCAGATCGCGGAGCTCTCTGGGCAGGAGTCGGTGCGTGTTGTGGATCCGCGTGGGCGAGAAGGTGTGGTGGTTGGATTCAGCGCCTGTGAGCTCGACGATCTTGATGATCTGCGCGCGCTGACGATCGCGGGGGTGGTGCTCGATGATCGGATTGAAGCGGCGGCCGCGAGTTTGGGCGCTGATGTCAGGACCTCGAGTGGTGCGCTGCTGCTTGATTTGGTTCCTGGGCGTGTGGTGATGTTCGGCAGAGCGGATTGCAAGGAAGAGTCGATCGATGATTGGGCGGCTGTGATCGACGATGAGATTGTGCGGATCGCGGAGAGCGGTATCAGCGCACAGGAGGTGCATGAAGCGAAGGAGCGGATCGGTGGGTTGATTGATCGTGGGTTTGTGGAGTCTGAGTTCTGGGCTTCTCGTTTAGCGATGGTCAGTGAGCGTGGCGGGGATGTCGAATCGATCTGGGGGATGCCTCGCGCGTATCGCGAGCTTGATGCGGCGCAAGTGAATCGGGTGTTCAGGAAGTGGTATCGCAAGGGTGAGTTCATTCGTGTTGAGATGGTGGGGGCACCGAGATAGAAAAAAACCCCGACATGAATCGGGGTCTCTGTGTGCAAGCAAGTTGTGGTTTGTTTATGCTGCTTGGTTCGCTGGGGTGTTTGATGGGTTGAAACCAGCGAATGGGTTGAAGCCGAATGGTGAACCTTGGAAGTTTGGTGCGCCTGATTCGGACTGTGCGGATTCGTTGTTCCACCAGTTGAATCCGAATGGGGAGTTGAACTGGCTACCGAACTGGTTTCCGAAGAAGGACCATGGGGTGTTGAACCAGTTCCATGCGTTGAATGGGGACCACTGGTTCCAGCCGGTGAAGGACTGCGACCAAGGTGAGAAGCTGTTGAAGCCTTGGAAACCTTGACCTTGGAAGCCGTTGAAGAATTGGTTCCATGGGAAGGAGCCACCGAATGAGTTGGAGTTCCAGTTCCATGGTGTGGAGTTCCAGTTGTTGAACGACCATGGGGTGTTGCTGAACGAGTTCCAGTTGTTCCAGCCGTTGAAGCCGTTGAAACCTTGGAAGCCTGGGAATGACTGTCCTTGGAAGCCGTTGAATGCGAATGGTGTGTTGAACATGTGTGTGATCCCTTTGGTTGGATGATCTGTTGGTGCGGCCGCGCTCGCGACCTTTGGGATGGAGATCGGCGGGGGGAGGGGGCGAGTTTTGTGGGATGTCGATTGGTGGATACAACTCAGGACGGAGAGCGGAGTTGATGGGTTGGTCCGGCGCGTTATCTGCGCTGAAAGGGTTAAGAGCGTGTGTAGGTCGCGACGCATCCGGGTGCTTCGGTGACGCTCACGGCGTGGACTTTCGCGTGGGGGGCGAGGGCTTGGTCGAGGCGTGAGGCGAGCTCGTCGGCGATGTGTTTGGCGATGAGCTCGGCGGTGGGGTTGAGCGCGTCGAAGGGTGGGGTTTCGTTGAGGTTGGTGTTGGTGAACGGGGTGCAGATGTCGATGAGTTCTGCTTGGACGGTGTGGAAGTCGCAGAGGAGTCCGTCGTCGTCGAGTTGATCTCCGAGGATGGTGGCGGTGGTTTTGAAGTTGTGGCCGTGGAGGGGTTCGTGGGCGCCGAGGAGGGAGAGGGCGTGGGCGGCACAGAACTCGTGGTTGACCTGGATCGTAAACATTCTGTTGCTCCTCTCGTGATGTCGTTTTAATTGATGAGTATGAAGGATTCCAACGCGTGATTGTGGCGTGTGGTTTGTAGATTTGGTTAAGGTGATTGTTCTGGGGTTTGGTTGTTGGGGTGGGTTTTTGACCAGCTGGCGAGGGAGCGGAAGGCCATGATCGCGATGATGAGGTTGGCGACGACTCCGGCGGCGGAGTGGGCGATGAGGTTGAAGGCGATCCAGCAGATGGAGGCGAGTGCGGCGAAGACGAAGCCGTCTTTGTGGTGCTTTCCGAGTCGGTACATGGAGAGGAAC